>JAUXPG010000410.1 GCA_030683915.1 Gemmobacter sp. | reverse complement strand
ACCGGATGCAGGTCAATCTGGTTCCAGAACACATCCCCCGATTGTCGCCGGTTGCGCAGGCGAAAGCTGCCGCCAGTCCGTGTGGCAACCGCCCGGCGCAAGGCGGCACGGACCGGATGATCGGGCGACTCGGCTGACAGCAGGCGGCAATTGCGGTCCAGCACCTCGGCGCGTGGATAGCCTGACAGGCGTTGGAAGGCGTCATTGGCATAGATCAGCGGAATGTCCGGTCTGGTTGCGTCGCCGATCACGATGCTGGCGCTGGATGCCTCGATCACGGCCGTCAGCAGTGTTTCGCGCGCCGCAATGTCGATCTGAGCGCGGCGCAGCGCCAAAAGGTTGCCGACGCGCAGGCGCAATTCTTCGATATTGACCGGCTTTGTCAGAAAATCGGTCGCCCCGGCGCGGATCGCCTCCAGCCGAAGGGCGGCATCGGAATCGGCTGTGACCATGACGATGGGAACGTGGACATAGCGCGGATCGGACCGCAGGTCGCGCATTGCATCGACCCCGGTCATGTCGGGCAGCCGGTAATCGAGGATCAGAAGATCGAACATCGTGTCCCGGCAGGCCGCCAGCGCCGGGCGGGCGGCGGCAAACCCCGTCGGTGCGCAATCGGCAACTCCCTCCAACGCGGCGCTGAGCACGCTGCGGATCATGGCATTGTCTTCAACCACGGCAACTTTCAACACGGCCTCCACTGCGCGTCAGTCCAGTAAGCCACGGGTGGTCTAACAATTCGTTAAACGGGGCCGCCTGCTGCGGGGCGGGCGCAAGGGCGGCGCAACGCGTTTTTGCCTGCCTTGCGCATACCGGGGGCAGGGGCCGGTTTGCGTTTGATGGGGTGCTTGGTATACCGATGGCAGGGACAACTCAGGGAGGCGCCCCGTGCCGAGCCAGACCGATACGATCCTGACCACGGTGCTGGGCTGGATCGATGAAGGCCGCCTGAACCCGGGCGACGAACTGGATGAGGCGGCGCTGGTGGCCGAATTCGGCGTGTCGCGCACCCCGGTGCGCGAGGCGCTGATCCGGCTGGAGGCCACGGGGCTGGTCATCCGGTCGCCGCGCAAGGGGGCTGTGCTGTTCAAGCCGACCTTGCCCGAATTTCTGGCCATTCTGGAGATTCACGCCCGGCTCGAAGGGCAGGCGGCGGGGCTGGCGGCGCGTCGGCTGTCGGCCAAGGGGGCCGAGGCGCTGGACTCGGCGGTTGCGGCCTGCGAGTTCCACGCCGCGCACCTGGGCGATGCTGAACCAGCGGCGTATTACGCGCTCAATCTGGCCTTCCATGCGACGGTGGCGCAGGCGGCGGGCAACCTGTTCCTGTATGACCTGATCGCCACCAATGCCCGCAAGTTGATGGCTTATTACCGTGCGCGCTATCGCTATCACGGCACCATCGCTGCCTCGGCCGCCGAGCACCGCCAGATCGCGCAGTTGATCCTTGACCGCGATGCCCCGGCGGCCGAGGCGCTGATGGCGCGGCATGTGCAGTTCGATCAGGTGACTGCGATGGACCTGTTGGCAGCGCTGGGCTAAGCGCACGGCTTGTAAGCGCCTGCTGCCGCGCTATACCCCTGCCGACTTGGTGGAGCGACCTTGATGCTGAACCCGGCTGACCCCGACTTTGTCGCCACGCTGGCGGCCCTGCTGCCCGAAGGCACGCTTCGCGCGCCCGAACCCCGGCATCTGGAAGAGCCGCGTGGTCGTTGGGCCGGGCAGGGCGGGTGCCTTGCCCTGCCGCGCACGGTGGACGAGGTGTCGGCCTTGGTGCGCGCCTGTGCGGCGGGGCGCGTCGGCATTGTGCCGTGGGGCGGTGGCACGGGGCTGGTGGGCGGTCAGGTGATGCCTGCGGGGCCCGCGCCGGTGATCCTGTCGCTTGAACGCATGCAGGCAATCCGTGCGGTGCATCAGGGCGAAAATGTCATCATCGCCGAAGCGGGCGCCAAACTGGCGCAGGTGCGCGCGGCAGCGGAAGGGGCCGGGCGGATGTTTCCGTTGTCGCTTGCGTCCGAAGGCAGCGCGAGCATCGGGGGCAACCTTGCCACCAATGCGGGCGGCGTGAATGTGTTGCGCTGGGGCAATGCGCGCGATCTGTGTCTGGGGCTGGAGGCCGTGTTGGCCGACGGCAGCATCCTGCGCGGGCTCAAACGGCTGCGCAAGGACAACACCGGCTATGACCTGCGCCACCTGTTGATCGGGTCCGAAGGCACGCTGGGCATCATCACCGCCGCCAGCCTGCGGCTGGTGGCGCCGCCCCCCGTCACCGGGGCCGCGCTGATGGTGGTGCCGGGTCCGGCGCAGGCGCTCGATCTGCTGGCATTGGCGGAAGGTCTGGCGCCCGGTTGTGTTTCGGCGTTCGAACTGATGCATGGTCAAGGTCTGGCGTTTCTGGCGCAGACCATGCCCGAGGTGCGCCAACCCTTCGGCCAGCCGCCGGATTGGTTTGTGCTGGTGGATCTGGGCCTGCCGCATGGGTTGTCGGCGCAGACCGCGCTGGAAACCCTGTTCGAGGCGGGGGCAGCGGCGGGCCTCGTGTCCGACGGGATCATCGCGCAGTCCGAAGGCCAGCGCGCGGCGTTCTGGTCGGTGCGCGAAAACATCCCCGAGGCCAATCGCCGTATCGGTGCGGTGTCGAGCCACGACATTTCGCTGCCCCTGTCCGAGGTTGCCGGTTTTGTCGCCGAGGCCGGCCCGGCGCTGGACGCCATCGGAGCCTTCCGCGTCAACTGTTTTGGGCATCTGGGCGACGGCAATCTGCATTACAACGTGTTCCCCGCCCCGGGCCGCAGCCGCAAGGACCACGAGGCGCAGCGCGACGCGATCAAGGGTCTGGTGCATGACATGGTGCACGCCCGCGGCGGTTCGGTCAGCGCCGAGCATGGCTTGGGGCGTCTCAAGACCGGCGATCTGGCGCGATACGGCGACCCGGCCAAGGTGGCGGCGATGCGGGCAGTCAAGGCGGCGCTGGACCCGCTTGGCATCCTCAACCCCGGCGCGGTGCTGCCCGGTCAGCCCTGACTGCTGGCGCGCCGCATCGCGGGGGCCAGCACCAGCACCGCAAGCAAGGCAACCGCCGCAACGCCAAACGCCCCGCGCAGGCCGACCAGCGATGCGACAAACCCCAGAATCGGCGGGCCGAAGAAATACCCCATGTAACCCAGCATCGTTGCGCGCGCGACGGCGCGGGCGCGCGATGCCGGGGCGGCCAGCCGGCCGACCAGCGAAAACGCCGTGGGCGCGATGACGCTGGCGCCAAGGCCCATGATGATGAATCCGGCATGCGCCATGGTCGGGGTGCTGGCGGCGGCGGCCACCGCGGCACCTGTAGCGGCCACCACCGCGCCCGCGGACAATAGCCGAAACGGGTTCAGCCGGGTGATCAGCCCTTGCCCGGCCAGCCGCGCCAACCCCATGGTCAGCGCCAGCACCGCAGGCCCTGCGGCCCCTTCAGCCGGGCTGCCGCCCAGCGTCTTTTCGATATGCAGCGCCGACCAGCTTTCGGCGGCGTTTTCCGAGAGAAAGGCGATCAGCACGACACCGCCCCCCAGCACCGGCAACCAGCCAAGGTTGCGTCCCGCCGCCCCCTTGGCCGGTCGCGACAGGCCGAGGATGCGGCCGTCCCGTTCCAGCGCCGCAAGGGCTATCACCACGACCACAGCGCCCGCCAGCCCGAGCACCACGCCCGGCCCGTATCCTGCCGCGCGCAAGGCCCCGGTGGCGAGCGCCGCGGCGGCATAGCCCAGTGAATAGACCGCATGGCACAGGTTCATCAGATGCAGGATGCGGTCATTCTCGATGGCGGCGACGCGGGCATTCATCAGCACGTCGGTCATGCCCGTCGTCGCCCCGGCCGCCAACATCGCCAGTGCGAACAGCATCGCACCGGGCGCCCACCCCGGCAGCACAAAGGCCAGCCCCATCGCAGCCGTCGCCACCGGCAGCGCCACACGCCCGAGCAACCGCCCGGCCACCGGCGCCGCCAGCATGGCGGCCACCGCTGCGACCGGCGTGAACAGCAGCAACAGCCCCATGCCCGCCTCGGTCAGCCCCAACCGCGCAATCTGATCAGGCACGCAGGCGGCGAACGCCCCCCACAACACCCCCATCGCCGCAAAGGGCGGCAGAACGGGCCGGGCAGCCGACATCAGCACTGACAGGCGGGCAGACATGGCGGTCGGCTCCGGGGCGGGGGCTATGCCGGGCCTACCCCGCCCGTCCGTCGCCTGCAAGGCCGCGCGGGGTGTCCATTGCCAAAGGCTGGCATTCGCCATAGGTTTCCCGCGATTCATAGATAGTTTGCATTCAAGTCAGAGGGTTTCCATGGTTCTGTCACTATTTCCGCTTCCGCCCTCCGCATCCGGGCAAGTGTTTCGCAGCATTCCCTTGACGGGGCTTCTGACCGACGGCGACGATACGCTGATCGGCGGGGCCTTGACCGACGGCTCCGTGTCCGGCGGGTTGGGCGACGACCTGTTCAAGGTAGATTATTCCAGTTTCGCCGGGTCCATCGAAGTGGATGCGCGCCTTGGCTACCTTTCGGTTCGCGGGCCGGGTGGCGGATACCTTGGCACCGTGTCATTCTGGGATTTCGAACGTTTCGTACTGATCGGCAGTTCCGGCAATGACACCATCACCGGCGCTGGGTCCGGCGCCAGCACCCTGCGGGGCGGCGCGGGTGATGACCTGCTGTTCCTTTCGGGTGGGCGCAACCTGATCGCGGGCGGTGAGGGCGACGACACCATTTATGGTGCTACACTGGATGATACGATCTTTGGCGGTGCCGGCCGCGACCTGCTGGTCGTCGATCTTTCTGGCGCGGCTGCCGGGGTTGATCTGGGCCCCGGCTTCAACACCACGAACTGGCACGGGGTCGAGCAGTTCGGCGGCATCCTGACGCCCTTTGACGACACCCTGCGCGGCGGCGCGCTGATGGTCGATGCCAACGGCGGCGCCGGGGTGGACCTTGCGCGGCTGGACTATCGCGCATCGGCAGACCCGATCAGCTTCGTGTCGGTTGGCAGCAGCTTTTCCTATGTCTCGTTCGCGGACCCGGATGGCGGCACCCGTTCGGTCTTTCTGAGAGAGTTCGAGCGGTTCGACCTCTTTGCCACCGAACACGCCGATTTCGTGATCGGGGGTTCGGGCCATGACCTCATCGCCGGTCTGGGTGGGGCTGACACGCTGAATGGCGGCGGCGGCCACGACACCCTGCGCGGCGGCGCGGGACATGATTATATCACCGGCAATCTGGATGCAGGCAGCGTGATTTCGGGCGGCGCGGGGGACGACACGATCAACGTTTGGCGGCTGGATGATACCGTGGCGGGGGGCGCCGGGTATGACCGGCTGCAACTCAACCTCTGGGATCTTGGCAGCCGCGCGGTGATTGACCTTGTTAGCGGCATGCCGAACTGGACCGGGGTCGAGGCCGTTTATGGCCAGTTGAGCCAGCGCAACGACGTCTTTAGCACCACGATCCTGACCGGCGATCTGGACGGCGGCGCGGGCACCGATCTGCTGGCCTTCGATTACGGCCGCAGCGGGGCTGACAGGATCGAGTTCATCGGGGGCGGCCTGACCATTACCGCCGGCGGCAACAGTCGGTTCGTTTCTGCAAGCGCCTTTGAACGCTACGACCTGCGCGGCAGCCGGGGCAACGACGATCTGACAGGGGACGTTCTGGCCGACACGTTGGACGGCGATCGGGGAAATGACCGGCTGGAAGGCTGGTATGGGCACGATCTGCTGTTCGGTGGCGCTGGCAACGATACCCTGTTCGGTGGCAATGGGAACGACACGCTGTTCGGCGGCGCGGGGCGCGATACGCTTGTCGGGGATGAAGGCAACGATGTGCTGACGGGCGGGGCAGGGCGCGACACCTTCTATTTCCGTGGTCCCTTCATCGGCAACGACCGCATCACCGACTTCGAGGCGGGCATTGACCGTATCATCATCGACCCGGAGTATGAGGCGGTTTCCCTGACCCGCAACGGCGCGGACGTGCTGATCGGTTTTCCGGGCAAGCAGGTGCGCGTGCAGAACGCCACCATCGGCGAGGTCGCATCGGCGATCGAATATGACTATCTGATGCTTGTCTGACCGCGTCCGCGCTGTTTCCGAGGCGATTCCCCCCTTTCCTTCCTGTTGTCGGGCGGCTATAGCCCCCCGGTCGCGCCGCACACCCTTGGAGGGCGGCGGACTGTCAAAGGAGCAAAGACATGGCAAAAGAGATCCCGGATCTGATTGCCGAGGCACGCGCGGGGACAGGCAAGGGGGCCGCCCGCCAAGCTCGTCGCGAGACGAAGGTGCCCGGCGTTGTTTATGGTGGCGGTGTCGAACCGCAGGCCATCAACTTCAGCTACAACTACCTCTACAAGAAGCTGAAGGCAGGGCGCTTCCTGTCCACGCTGTTCAACCTCAAGGTCGAAGGCCAGGACGATGTGCGCGTGATCTGCCGCGCGGTCCAGCGCGACGTGGTCAAGGACATTCCGCTGCATGTGGACCTGATGCGCCTGCGTCGCACCAGCCGCATCAACCTGTTCATCCACGTCGACTTCATCAACCACGAAGCCAGCCCCGGCCTGAAAAAGGGCGGCACGCTGACCGTGGTGCGCCCCGAGGTGGAACTGGAAGTCACCGCCGGTGACATCCCCGACCACATCACCGTGGACCTGACCGGCAAGAACATCGGCGACGTGATCCACATCAACGATGTGGTCTTGCCCGAAGGCGCCAAGCCGACCATCGCGCGGAACTTCGTGATTGCCAACGTCACGGCACCCGCCGGGTTCATCGGCGAAGTCTGATCTCGCGCCATCAAGCACGGATCACCGGGGGGCGAAAGCGCAGGCTTTCGCCCCCTTTGCCATCACGCTGCCGGACCGGCGATGTGTTGGACCGAGGCAAAAATTTCCAGCTCTGGTGGGCCGAGGTAGACATCGCCGCTGCTCCCGGCCGAGCGGTGCGCGGCGCGAAACGCCTCGGATTTTGTCCACGCGGTAAACGCCGCCTCGGACGCCCACATCGTGTGGCTGGCATAAAGCGTGTGGTCGTTCTTGGCCGGACCTTTCAGCAGATGAAAGGCCACGAACCCCGGCACCTGCGGCAGCTGGCTGTCGCGCCCGGTCCAGATCGCCTCGAATGCGGCTTCCTGTCCGGGTTTGACCTTGAATCGGTTCATTGTCAGATACATTTTGGTCCTGTCCTGCCTGCGCGGGGGCCGTCACCCGCCGCCAGCTTGGCGGGGCCGGCCACCGGGGTCAAGCGGGGCACGGCTTGACGCCTTGGGCGGGGTGACGCACACCGGGACACGCCACAACAGGATTTGCGCGATGAAACTCTGGGTCGGTCTGGGCAATCCGGGCGCGAAATACGCCGGAAACCGGCACAACATCGGCTTCATGGCGCTGGACCGCATTGCCGCCGATCACGGGTTTTCCGGCTGGAAGCGCAGCTTTCAGGGGCTTGTGGCAGAAGGGCGCTTGGGGCCGGAAAAGGTGCTGCTGCTCAAGCCTGAAACCTTTATGAACCTGTCCGGGCAATCGGTGTCGGAGGCCGCGCGGTTTCACAAACTGGGCGTCGCCGACATCACGGTGTTCCACGACGAACTGGACCTTGCCCCGGGGCGGCTGCGGCTGAAACAGGGGGGTGGGCACGCCGGGCACAATGGCCTGCGGTCGATCCACGCCCATATGGGCGAGGCCTATGGCCGCGTGCGGCTAGGGATCGGGCATCCGGGGCACAAGGATGCGGTGGCGGGCTATGTGCTCCATGATTTTGCCAAGGCGGATGCTGAATGGCTGGATGACCTGTTGCGCGGGGTGTCGGACGGGGCGCCGGCGCTGGCAGCCGGCGATGGTCCGAGGTTTCTGAACGCAGTCAGCCTGCGCACCGCGCCCGCGCGCAACAGCGGCACCAAGGGCGGGGCCGCGTCGGGGCCGGTGGCAGCACCGGCACCGAAGGCCGCACCTGCGGAGCCCGAAGCCGCGCCCGACACCAGATCGGCATTTCAGAAACTGGCCGACAGGTTCCGATGACAGACGTCCGCGCCGCCTTTCGGGATCAGGCCGACTCTTGCGCCGCGCTGGGGTCGGTGCTGACTGCGCGGCTGTGTCGGTTGTGTGCCGACCGGATGGACGAGGGGGCGGTCGCGGCGCGGGTGCTCGCATGGCCGGGCGACCCGGCGGGCCGGGCCGATGCAACCGCGCTGCGCGTCATGGGGGGGCTGCATGCGCTTGTGCTGTCGGGGGCCGATCCGGCGCTGGCGGCGGCCTATGCCGAG
>JAUXPG010000373.1 GCA_030683915.1 Gemmobacter sp. | reverse complement strand
GCGCAACCATCCGCGCAAGCGCTGGACGACGGCGCGGCTGAAGCGCACGCGCTGGTCCATGAGCCTGTTTGTCTGGTATTTCGGCACCAAGGGCACGCGCGGCATGTGGCCCGAGGCCGGGCACCACACCATATTAGTCGGGCCACGCTATCGCACGCATATCCGCGACATCTTTGAAACCGGCAAGCTTGCGCCGGACATGAGCATTTATGTGCATCGCCCGTCGGTCACCGAACCGGGTTGCGCGCCGGATGGGGGTGATACGTTCTATGCCCTGTCGCCGGTGCCGCATCTGGGCCACGACAACGGCGTGGACTGGGCGACCGAGGCCGAGCCCTATCGCCAGCGCATGCAGGCGATTCTGGAGGATCGGTTGCTGCCGGGGCTGGGACAGCATGTGACCGAAAGCCTGGTCTTTACGCCCGACACCTTTGAATCGCGGTATCTGGCGCCGATGGGCACGGGGTTTTCCATCGAACCGCGCATCCTGCAATCGGCCTATTTCCGCCCGCACAACGTGTCCGAGGAACTGCCGGGCCTGTGGCTGGCCGGGGCGGGCACGCATCCGGGCGCAGGCTTGCCGGGGGTGGTGGGGTCGGCCGAGGTGCTGGCATCGCTGGTGCCCGACGGGCCGGGGGTGCACCGCGCCGCGCCGCCAACCCGGATGGCCGCCGAATGATCGCCCCCGCAGACCTTGCGCATTGCGCCGAGGCGATCCGCACGGGGTCGCATTCCTTTCACGCGGCCTCGCGGCTGTTGCCGGGGCGGGTGCGGGCCCCCGCGCTGGTGCTTTATGCGTTCTGCCGGCTGGCCGATGACGCGGTTGACGAAACCGAAGCCAAGGCGAGCGCGGTGCTGCGTCTGCGCGACCGGCTGGACCTGTGCTATCTGGGTCGGCCGCAGAACGCCCCCGAGGATCGCGCCTTTGCCGCGATGGTGGCGGACTACGAGATGCCACAGGCCCTGCCCGAAGCCTTGCTGGAAGGCTTTGCCTGGGATGCCGAGGGGCGGCAGTATGACAGCCTGTCCGGCGTGCTGGCCTATTCCGCCCGGGTGGCGGCGGCGGTCGGGGCCATGATGTGCGTGCTGATGCGCGTGCGCGATTCCGACCGGCTGGCGCGGGCCTGTGACCTTGGGCTGGCGATGCAGCTGACCAACATCGCCCGTGACGTGGGCGAGGATGCCCGCGCGGGGCGGCTCTATCTGCCGCGCGACTGGCTGCGCGGCGCGGGGGTGGTGCCTTCGGCCTTTCTGGAGGACCCGCGCCATACGCCCGCCATTGCCGGGGTGACCTGCCGCCTTCTGGGCGAGGCTGCGCGGCTTTATGCGCGGGCCGATGCGGGGGTGGCGGCCTTGCCGCTGTCGTGCCGTCCGGGGATTGCGGCTGCGCGGCAGATCTATTCCGCCATTGGCGATTGCGTGGCCCGCAGCGGGTATGACAGCATCACCGGGCGCGCGCGGACCAGCGGGCGGCGCAAGGCTGTGCTGGCGGTGCGGGCGTTTGCCGGGGCTGCCGTTGCCTCGGTCTGGCCCAATGCGGCGACGTTGCACGCGGCCCCGACACCCGAGGTGGCGTTTCTGGTCGCCGCCGCGCGCCGCGATGCGCCTGCGCGGGTGCCGCGGTCAGAGGCGATGCTCGATATCCTGACCCAGTTGGCGCAGAACGACCGTCAGTCGCGCGCCTGAGGCCGCCAGCGGCCATCGGCGCCCAGACCCAGCCGGGGCGAGGCGATGGCGGCGGCAAACCCCATGCCGGGCGGCAGCGCCCCGGCCCAGCCCTGCCCTTGCGCCATCGCGAACCCGGCGGCCACCGGCACCACATCCGCCCGGGCCAGCACCGCCAGCACGGCGCGCAAGGTGGCGCCGGAACTGGCCACATCATCCACCACCGCCACGCGCCGCCCGGCCAGCACCGGCAGCATGCGCGGGTCCAGATACACCCGTTTCGCCTGATCGGGGCTGGTGATCGACCGCATGGGTTCGGACAGCGCCTCGTCATACCAGAACTTGCGGCTGGTGCCCAAGGCCACCATGCGCCGGTGGCCCAGACGCCGCGCCACCCCATCGGCCAGCCCCAGCCCCAGCGTCGGCACCCCGACGATGACCTCGGGCGCGAAGGGGGCCAGGCGGCTGGCCAGCACATCGGCCAGCGCATCCGCCACCGCGAACGACGCCTGATTGAGGATGAGCGAGGCCACCGCCTGCGTGCCATCACCCGGCAGCACCCGGATCGGGAGGGCGATGCAGCGCCCGTCGGGCAGCGCGGCAGGGAAGTGGCCAAGGTAGCCGCCAGCATCGTCACCCGTCAGCGCGCCGGGGGCAAAGAGGTCTTGCCAGAACTGGTGCGGCGCCAGCGTCACGCCAGCCCCGCGATCAACCGGGCCACCGCCGCGCGGCCCTGCACCGAGGTTGCCACCTGCACCTGCGGGCGGGCGGCATCGGGCGTCAGGGCGCCTGCGTCGCGCGTCGGCCCCAGATCGACCGACAGGCCCATTGCTTCCAGTCCGAACAGGCCGGGGTCAAGCGCATAGAGCATCACACAGGGGTCGTGCAGCGGGCGGCTTTCGGCGCCGGGGCCGGTGACGGTGGTGGACTGGAAATACGCCTCGATCAGCCGGGCGGAAAATTCGGCCTGCGGGGTGCCCGCTGCGTGCAGCGCGGCGCAATCGTCGGGCGTGGCGCGCACCTGCCGGGTCACGTCCAGCGGGATCAGCACCATCGGGAGCCCGGCGCCCAGCACGATGTCGGCGGCCTCGGGGTCGGCCGCCATGTTGAATTCGGATCGCGGGCCGATGTTGCCCCGGTCACGCACGGCGCCGCCCATTGCCACGACCTGACCGATGCGCGCCGCCGCTTCGGGGTGGTCTTGCACCAGACGGGCGATGTTGGTCAGCGGCCCCAGCGTCAGCACCCACACCGACCCCGCCGGTTCGCGCGTCAGCGTTTCGGCCAGGAACCCCACGGCGTCGGCGCCCGGCAGCGTGGCCGAGGCGGGAAACGCCACCCCCCCCAGGCCGTCGGCGCCGTGGATTTCCGCCGTGTCGAACCCCTTGCGCGCCAGTGGCCCCGCAGCCCCGGCCTGCACCGGCACCGGCCGCCCCATCAACGCGCAGATGCGGCCTGCGTTGCGGGTGGTGGTGGTGATGCCGATGTTGCCCGCCACGGTGGTGATGCCAAGGATGTCAAACGCCGGTGAGGCCAGCGCCAGCAGAATCGCCACGGCATCGTCAATCCCCGGATCGGTGTCGATGATGCAACGTATGGTCATGGCGGCGCCCCCCGGTTGGTCTGGCCCAGAAAGCCCCCGTTCCGCGCCGGTTGCAAGGGGCCACGCCGCCCCCCTGCGGGCCTGTCGCCGCGCGGGCCGCCCGCCTATACTGGGCCGAATCCCCGGTGACTGGCGGTGCGCGATGCTAATCGACAAATATCGGAAGGTCTGGGTTTTTGCCCTGCGGTTGCGGCGTGGGTCGACCGATGCGGATTATCTGGTCTATCTGCGGTATATCGCCCGCAACGATACCGACCCGAAGGTGCGCGCCATGGCCGCCCGGCAGTTGAGCGACCTTGAAAAGGCGAAAGACAGTGCCTGATCCGACCGACTTCGACCTGAACCCCGATGCCGAAACTGCGATTCGTCAGGATCTTGTGCGCGTGGCGCTGGGCCATCGCCCGGCCGACACGCTGTTGCGTGTGGGGCGGCTGTTCGATGCGCCGACCGGGACGTGGCTGGATGACGCCGAAATCGCCATCAAGGGGCGCCGCATCGCCTTTACCGGCCCGCGCGGCAGCTTTCCCGGCACGGCGGCAGCGGTGGTGGACCGCAGCGGCCTGACCGCGCTGCCCGGCTTTGGCGAGGTGCACAAGCACATCGAATCGTCACATCTGACGCCGGAGTATGAGGCGGCGCTGGTCCTGCCGCGCGGCAACACCTGGACCTGCGAGGCGAGCCACGAATTTTCCAACGTGAACGGCGGCAAGAACCTTGCGTTCTGGCTGATGGCGCGCGCCGCCGGCAGCCCGCTGAAGATTTTTCCGCTGCCCGGGTCTGCCGTCCCACCGACCGGCTACGAGGTGTCGGGCGGGCATTTCGGGCAGGCCGAGCAGGCGGCGTTCATGGCGCAGCCGATGGTGGCGGGGCTGGACGAGGTGATGGACTGGCCCGCCGTCTGGAACCCCGACAACCCGTCGCATGACCGGCTGTGGGGCATGATCCGCGCGACCTTTGCCGCGCGTGGCGTGGTCGAAGGGCATGCGGCGGGCATCCGCGACCTGCCGCGCATCAATGCCTTTGCCGCGGCCGGCATGGCATCTGACCACGAGGCGTGGACAGCGGAGGAGGCATGGGACAAGCTGCGCCACGGGCTGTTTCTGGAAATCCGCCCGCATTCGATGCCCGAAATCATCGGCGGGTTGCTGGAGCGCGGGCTGCGCGACTGGTCGCAGGTGGCCTTTGCGACCGATGACCGGGGCGCATCGGACACGCTGCGCATGGGCGCCACGGACCATAACGTGCGGCTGGCCATCCGGTCGGGGCTGAGCCCGGAAACCGCGATCCAGTGTGTCACCATCAACCCGGCCCGCCACATGCGCCTGACGCCATGGGTGGGCGCGCTGGCGCCGGGGCGATATGCCGACATCGTGCTGGTGTCGGACGTGGCGGCGCTGGACATCGCCGAGGTCTGGGCCGATGGCGCGCAGGTGTCCGAGGGCGCGCGCTATACCGGCCCCCTGCCACGCATCGACTGGCCAGACTGGGCCACCCGCACCGTCCAGCTGCCGCGTGCGCTGACGGCTGAAGATTTCGCCATTCCCGCGCCCCGCCCCGGCCCGACAGCGCGCGCGGCGCTGCTGCGGCCCTTTCATTGGGCCGAAGATTTCATCGAAACCGAACTGCCGGTGGCGGATGGCAGGGTGCAGCGCGACAGCGCCCGCAACATCACCAAATTCGCTGTGGTGGACCGGCACACGGGGTCAGGGGCGGTGGGCCGGATGTTTTGGCTGGGCACCGGCCCGGCCACGCCCGACACCGGACTGGCCTGTTCGGTCGCACACGACAGCCACAACATATGGGCCGTCGGGTCGTCGGATGCTGCAATGGCGCTGGCGGTCAACGCCTTGCGCGACAGTCAGGGCGGGTGGGCGCTGGCCACCGGGGGCCGCGTGGTGGCCGAGGTCCGCCACGAGGTCGGCGGCCTGATGACTGCCCGCCCGGCCGAGGTGTATGATGCCGAATGGCAGGCGTTTGTGGCGCAGGCCAACCGCATCGACTGGATGTATGAACCCACCTTTTCGCCCCGCTGGTCGCCGGGATTTCCCGAACGGCTGCAGTTTGCCACGCTGACCTGCGCGCCCTGGGCCTGGGTGCTGGTGGCGCCGAACGCGATGGCGCCGACCGGGTTGGTCAACGTGGCGACCGGCCAGTCCCATCCGGTGGTGTGGTAGCGCCGCGCGTCAGCCCGCGCGCAGGGCCGCATCGATCTGGGCCATCCGGCCCCGGAACCGCGCGGCCACCTGCAACGCATCGGCCATGACGCCGGCGGGGTCCATCGTCTGCACCGCGCCGTCCCGCAACAGCCATTGCCCGGCCACCATCACATCGGTCACGTCCGGCGCCATCGCGGAAAACACCAGCGTGGCATAGATGTCATAGATCGGGTGCAGCCGGGGTGCGGCCAGCGAGATGCGGATAAGGTCGGCCTGCTTGCCGGGTTCCAGCGACCCGACCCGCGCCTCCAGCCCCAGCACGCGCGCGCCATCGCGGGTGGCCATGGCTATGACATCGACCGCAGGCATCGGTTTGCGCGACCCGCCG
>JAUXPG010000307.1 GCA_030683915.1 Gemmobacter sp. | reverse complement strand
CGCCGCGCGGCTGAAGCGGCCTTCGACCTCGGCGCCCGATTCGATGACAAGGCGCGCGCACTGCACGTCGGCATGCAGCCGTGCCGCCGCGCGCAAGGTCAGCGCGCCACAGGCAACCGCGCCCTCCATCTCGCCGCGCAGATCGACCTGACCGGCCTGCACCTTGCCCTTCATCCGGCCTTCGTTGCCGATGATGAGCGTGGCCGCTGCCAGTTCCCCGTCGACATTGCCGTGCAGTTCGATCGTGCCTTCGGAAGCGACGACACCCGTCACCACCAGATCTGCGGCAAGGACCGAGACATGGCCCCCGCGCCCCGCGGTGCTGCGTTCGTCCTTGTTGTACATCCGCCTCTCCCTGACGCGAAGCAGCGGGCCGAGAATCCCCCGGCCTTGTGCTGCGGTTGCCGCGCGATTGAAGGACCAACCCGATGGCCCGGTCAACCCCTTGCGCGCGCACAGTCCCGCCAGCGGGTTGACTTCGCGCGGTTCCCCGCCAACGGTGCAGCCCCGAACCAAGGGGGTGGCACATGGCGCGGCGCGCAAGCATGGACATGGCAGGGGCGGCATCGCTGGTCGCGTTGTCGGTGCTGTTCGGGTTCAATCAGGTCACGATCAAGATCGTGAACACCGGGTTCAACCCGGTGCTGGCGGCGGGGCTGCGTTCGGCGCTGGCGCTGGTCTGCGTGCTGGCGTGGATGCGCTGGCGCGGGTTGGGGCTGCGCCCCGCGCCGGGCACCGTGAGGCTTGGCGCGACCTTGGGCGCGGTCTTCGCGGTGGAGTTCCTGTGCATTTATCTGTCGCTGGATTTCACCACTGTCACGCGGGCGACGGTGATCCTGTATTCCATGCCGGTCTGGCTGGCACTTGCCGCGCACTGGTTCATCCCCGGCGAACGGATCACGGCGCGCAAGGCGCTGGGCCTTGTGCTGGCCTTCGGAGGCATGGCCGGGGCGATGTTCGACCGGGGCAGCTTGCCGCCCGGCGCAGAAAGCACCCTGCCCGGCGACCTGCTTGCGCTTGGCGGCGCGCTGGGCTGGGCGGCGGTCGCGCTGGTGGCCCGGCAGGCGGGCACCCGCGGGATGGGGCCGGAACAGCAACTGCTGTGGATGGTCACGGTGTCCGCGGTGCTGCTGTTGGCGGTTGCCCCGGCCTTTGGCCCGGCGCTGCGGGAGGTGACGGTGCTGTCGGTGGCAAGTCTGGTGTTTCAGGGCGCCATCGTGGTCGCGGTGGGATTTGTCGCGTGGTTCTGGTTGCTGGCCACCTATCCGCCATCCGGGGTGGCCAGCTTTTCCTTTCTGTCGCCGGTGCTGGCTCTGTTTCTGGGCTGGTTGTTGCTGGATGAACCCGTCAGTCCGGGGCTGCTGGCTGCCGGCACGCTGGTCGCAGTCGGGTTGGTGGTGATCAACTGGCCGGGCCGCGCCAGCGCCTGAACGGCGTCAGGTGCCGCAAAAGGTTTGGTGAACCGCCTCGGCAGGCGCGGGCGCGGCGCGCAGCGGGTCGTCTGGGGCGGCGTCAAAGGGACGGGCCAGCGCGGCCTCCAGCGCGCGGAACGGCCCAAGGTCACCAGCCACTGCCGCTTCGATCGCCGCTTCGATGCGGTGATTGCGCGGAATGATCGCCGGGTTCACGGCGCGCATTGCGGTCTGCGCCTGCTCTGGCGTGCGCCCTTCGGCGGCCAAGCGGGCATGCCACAACGGCTCCCACGCGCGAAGCGCCGCAGGGTCGCGGAACTCGGCCTCGGCGCCGCCTTCGGCCAGCGCGCGGAAGGTGCGGGTGAAATCGGCCTCGCCGTCGGCCATGCGGTCGAGCAACCCCTCGATCAGCGCGCGGTCGCCTTCGTCGGCCGTGGCCAGCCCCAGCTTGGCGCGGAACTGCGCCAGCCATTCGGCCTGCCATGCAGCTTCGAACCCGTGCAGCACGGCCGTTGCCGGTTCGATGGCGCGGTTTGGGTCGGCATCGATCAGCGGCAACAGGCATGATGCGAGTTGCGCCATGTTCCACACCGCGATCTGCGGCTGATTGGCATAGGCATATCGCCCGCTCCGGTCGATCGAGGAAAACACCCGCCCCGGATGATAGGCATCCAGAAAGGCGCAGGGGCCATAATCTATGGTGATCCCGCCGACATGGGCGTTGTCGGTGTTCATCACACCGTGGATGAACCCGAGCGCCATCCACCGCGCCACCAGCCGCGCTTGCGCCGCCACCGCCTGACCAAGCAGACCCAGCGCGCCCTCGGCGTGCGGATAATGCCGGGCCAGCGCCATATCGGTCAAAAGGCGCAATGCTTCGGTATCCCCACGGGCGGCGAAAAACTGGAACGTCCCCACCCGCAGGTGGCTGCTGGCCACCCGTGTCAGCACTGCCCCCGGCAGACGCGCCTCGCGGTAGACCACCTCGCCCGTGGTCACGGCGGCCAGAGCGCGGGTGGTGGGCACGCCCAGCGCGTGCATCGCTTCGGACACAAGGTATTCCCGGATCACCGGTCCCACCCATGCGCGTCCATCTCCGCCGCGCGAAAACATGGTGCGCCCGGCACCCTTCAACTGCACGTCCCAGCGGCGGCCATCGGGGCCGATGTGTTCGCCCAGCAAAATCGCCCGGCCATCGCCCAGCTGCGGCACCCAACCGCCGAACTGGTGCCCGGCATAGGCCTGTGCCAAGGGCTCGGCGCCGTCGGGCACGCGGTTGCCTGCGAACACGTCAACCCAGTCGGGCCGGGCCAGCACCTCGGGGTCGAGCCCCATCTCGGCGGCAAGTCGCGGATTGATGGCGATCAGCCCCGGCGCGACAACGGCGACCGGGTCCTGACGGCTGAACATCCGCTCTGGCAAGCGGGCGTAGCTGTTGTCGAAATGCATGGCAGGCCTCCGGCGCTTTTGGCCGATATAGGCCCGGCCCGGCGGATCGGCCAGTGCGGGGTCAGGTCATCGGCGGCGCGGGCGGCTTGCGCCGCGCGCCGGACAGTGCGTTGAACACGATGGCCCCCATCACCAGCACGCCCCCGGCCAGCGTGGCGCCGGCGGCAGTTTCCCCCAGCACGAGCCACACCCAAAGCGGCGCCAGCAGCACCTCGATCATCGACAGCAGCGTAAGTTCGGCGGCCGGAACCACCCGGCTGCCCAGCGTGTAAAGCGCCATGCCCAGCGCGAGCAGCACCGCGCCCATCCCCACCGCCGTGACGATGTCGCGCAGCGGCACCAGAAGGGGCGCGCCCGTCACCCCCAGCCCGACCAGCGCGACGAGCATGGAAAACACGCCGCCCAGAATGACCGCAGGCATCATGTCGTCCAGCCGCCCCCAGCGCAGCATCACCGTAAACAGCGCGAAGCCCAGCGCCGACAACAGCGCGGCCAGATTGCCCAGCAGCGCCCCGCCGGAAATGCCGCCTGCCACCATGACCGCCATGCCGACCAACGCCACCGCGATCGCGGCCCACGTCGCGCCACGCACCCGTTCGCCCAGTACAAGCCAGCCGAGCACCGCCGCAAGGAACGGCGAGGCGGCAAACAACAGCACGGCGTTGGCAATGGTGGTGGTCTGGATGGCATAGATCGCGCCTGCGAAAGCCAGCACCAGGCCCAGGCCGCCCAGCACCCCCGCCCGCCCCGTGCGCCGCACCGGCCCCAAGATGGCGCCCCCGGCGTTCAGCGCCACCCACAGCGCCAGCACCGGCACCATTCCCGCCGACCGCCAGAATAGCACCGCCCAGGTGCCCGCGACCTCGATCTGGCGCAGCGCAAGTCCGATCAGCGACCACAGCACCGCCGCGACCAGCACCAGCACAACACCCTTGCGATAGCTCATCCCTGCCCCCGTCCTACCCGCCGCATCAGAACGCCGGGGGCGGAGGCCGTCTGTCCTGATTGCGACGCAGCACCGGGGGACGCGAACCGCGTCATGCCGCGCGTTTCACGCCGCTGCCCATCTGGCAAAACGGTGCGCCAAGAACCGGCGGAAGCCCGGATTATCGACAATCAGTGGGATGGCTGGAAGATCTGGAGGCGGGTACCGGAATCGAACCGGTCTTCACGGATTTGCAATCCGCTGCGTAACCTCTCCGCCAACCCGCCTCGCTGCAGGGTTCATTAGGTTTTCCGGCGACGACGGTCAAGGGGATATCATGCAGGGGGTGCCCACGGCGTTCCGGCCTCGGCCCATGGGGGCCCCTCGGAGGGTCGCATCACAAAGGCAGGGCCGGGCCTGTTGGGCGGTGCGGTGGCCTGATACGAAGGTCGCGGGCGGGCAAAGGGGCCGGGATGGAAGCGTGGGTCTGGGTGACGGTCGCGGCGGCTGCGGTGCAGACGCTGCGGTTCATGCTGCAAAAACGGCTCAAGGGACTTGGCCTGTCCACCGGGGGCGCCACGCTGGCGCGGTTCGTCTTTGCGTCGCCACTGGCCGGGGCGGCCGTGCTGCTGCTTCTGAAGGTGCAAGGGGTTGGCCTTCCGGCCATCGCGCCGTCGTTCTGGGCGGTGGCCGCGGGGGGTGGTCTGGCGCAGATCATCGCGACCTTCTGCACCGTCGCGCTGTTTTCGGAACGGTCGTTTGCCGTCGGAATAGCGTTTACCAAGACCGAGGCGATACAGGTCGCCGGGTTTTCGGCCCTGCTGCTGGCCGAGCCGGTGTCGGCCATGGGGCTTGCGGCGATCATGGTGGGAACGGTCGGCGTGGTGGTGCTGTCACGGCCCGCAGGCGGGTGGCGCGGCGCAGGGATGCGCAACCGGGCCTTGGTGCTGGGCCTTATGGCCGGGGGGTTCTTTGGCCTTTCGGCCATTGGTTACCGTGCCGCCACCCTCGCGGTCGACAGCCCCGACCCGCTGTTGCGGGCGCTGGTGGCGCTGGCCTGCGTCACGGCGTTTCAGACGGTGGCGATGGCGCTGTGGCTCGCGTTGCGCGAACCGGGTGAACTGGGCCGCGTGGCGCATCGCTGGCGGGCGGTGCTGCCGGTCGGGGTGACCGGCGTTCTGGGCAGCGCGGGCTGGTTCACCGCCTTTGCGCTGCAAAACGCCGCCTACGTGCGCAGTCTGGGCCAGGTGGAGCTGATCTTTTCCATCCTCGCCTCGGTTCTGGTGTTCCGCGAAAGGGTTCGGATGGCCGAGGTTGTGGGCATGGCCTTGCTCGCGCTGTCCATCGTGATGATCGTGGCGCTGGTTTAGCTTCCGGCGCGCGCGGCATCCCTGCAGGCGCCGGTGACGGCGGGAATTAGGGTGCCTCGTTGGTCAGGGGTTCGAATACCGGGACAATCTGCATCGCGGGCACGGTGACCAGACCCTTGTCGGTGATGCGGATGTCGGGAATGACCGACAGTGGAATGAGGTTGAACCCCATGTAGGGGATGCGGCAGCCCGCCGCGTCCCACACCGTTTTGAGCAGACGGGTTTCCTCGGCCACCTCGGTCACCCGCTTGTCCGACATCAGCCCGGCCACCGGCAGCGCGACAAGGGCCACCACCTTGCCGCCCTGCACCACACAGATGCCGCCTTGCGCCGCGCGGATGGTTTCCACCGCCAGCCGCATGTCAGCCTCGGACACGCCGGCGACCAGAAGGTTGTGGCTGTCATGCCCGACCGAACTGGCGACCGCGCCATCGCGCAACCCAAAGGCATGCAGGAACCCGTGCGCCACGGCGCCCCCGGCCTTGCCGTGCCGCTCGATCACGGCGACATGGGTCAGGTCATGGGCGGCCAACGTTGCCGGCCAGTCGGCCCCCGGCGTCAGGCGCAGACGGCGGTGGGGCAGGGCGATGCCCGGCATCTCGATCCCGATGGCGTTGACCGTCACCTCGCCTTCGGGCAAGGCGGGCACCAGAGCGCCGACATGGCCAAACTTGACCGAGCGGTAGGCTGCATCGGGATAGCGCCAGCGTGTCGACAACGCCTGATCCAGCGCCGGGGTGATGCGACCATCCTGCACCATCAGCGCGCCGCCATACCACGTGTTCCGCACCTTCAGGCTGTCATCCAGCAAGATCACATCCGCCCGCCGCCCGCCGCCCAGACCGCCAATGTCCCCGTCCAGTCCAAAGCGCGTGGCACCGTGGAGCGACCCCATCGCCCAAGCGGTTTCCGGGCGCATGCCCAACCGCACCGCTTCGCGCGCCACCCAGTCAAGGCCGAAGGTCATCAGATCGTCGGCATCGCGGTCATCGGTGCACAGGCAAAACCGCTTGGGGCTGGCACCGGCGCGCGTGATCGCGCCGATGGCCTGTTCGATGCTGTTCCACGGCGTCGCGGGGTTGCCGCCGCGCAGAAAAACCCAGAGCCCGGCATCAACCAGATCATCCGCGATATCGGCGTCAATCGCCTCGTGCGTATCGGTGACGCCCGAAGCGGCATAGCCTTGGACGAAATCGCGCCCATAGACGTGCCCCGACACAGGGCGCCCGCGCCGCAGCGATTCGGCAATGATGGCGTGGCTGCGCGGATCGCCCATCACGACCGGCACGAAATCCATCTTTTCACCCAGCGCCACCGCCTCGGGCCAGCGGTCAAACAGCGCGCCGATCTTGTCGGGCGTCAGGTCGCCTCCAGCGGTCTCCAGCTCGGCCGAAGTGGCGGGCACGGTGGAGGGCACGGTCAGGAACACCGAAAGCGGCGCATGGCGCGCGTCCTCCAGCATTGCCTCGACCCCGGCGACGTCCATAACGTTGCCGATTTCGTGGCTGTCGCAGAAAATGGTGGTGGTGCCGTTCAGCAGCGCCGCTTCGGCATAGGCGCAGGCGGTCACCATGCTGGATTCGATGTGGATGTGCGGATCGCACAGGCCGGGTGCAAGGATGCCGCCCTGCGCATCGACCACCTGCAACGGTGCGGGCCCGGCACGCCACGCCCCGGCCGGACGCACCGCCGCGATGCGGCCACCGGCGACCCAGATTTCCCTGGGGCCCGAGATACGCTCGGAATAGGTGTTGAGCAACCGCGCCCCGGTGATGACCAGATCGGCAGGCGCCCGGCCCCCGGCCACATCGGCCAGCCGACGGGTCATTTGCCACAGGGGGGCGACGGAAAAACGGGTGATGGGGGGCATGGTGGCCTCATTCGCGGTTTCGCCACAGCCAAACGCAAACCGGGCGCAAAGCAAAGCCCCCTTGGCACGATCCGGCCTGACGCACGGATGCAGCCCTCGCGCGGTTGGCGCCAGGTGCCCAAACGACAGGCGGTCAGCCCAGACGCGACCGGACCAGCGCGACGAGATCGGCGAAATCGTCAAAGGCCGCATCGTGGGGCAGATCGGCCACCGGCACCTTGCGGTACCCTTGCGTGTAAAGCAGGAAGGGCACGCCCGCGCGCTGCGCCGTTTCGGCATCGACATCACTGTCGCCGACGTAAAGCCGGGCGTCCGTTGCCCCCAGCGCGTCGAAGGTGGCGAACAGAGGGGCCGGGTCGGGCTTGTGCACCGCAAGGCTGTCACCGCCCAGCACCGCGGCGAAATGGCGCGACAGGCCCAGATGGTTCAGCACGGCATGGGTGGGGCGCAGCGGC
Organism: Gemmobacter sp.; assembly: GCA_030683915.1. GTDB lineage: Bacteria > Pseudomonadota > Alphaproteobacteria > Rhodobacterales > Rhodobacteraceae > Wagnerdoeblera. The sequence continues at coordinate 3,088 of JAUXPG010000307.1, read as the reverse complement.
TTGTTCGTGCAGATGCCCATGACGAACCCCGATGCGGCCAGCATGTCCAGCGCGGCGACGGCACCGGGATAGGGCGTCGTCAGATGCACCGCATCGTCGTAGGCACCGACAAAGGCCGCCAGCAAACGGGCGTGCTCGGCATCGGGAATCCCGCGCGCCGCCCGCATCCGGGCCACGAACACCGACGCCCCGTTGCCGATGAAATCACGCGCCTGCGCCAAGCTCAGGGGCGGGGCACCTTCGCCCGCCAACACGCGGTTGGCGATGGCGTGAATGTCGGGGGCGCTGTCGATAAGCGTGCCGTCAAGGTCGAACACGATGGCCTTGGTCATGCGGGGCGCCATTGGGGTGCGGGGTTGCGGGGCACGTCGCAAGGGCGGGGTCAGCCGACCGCGCGATCCCCCAGCGCGGCCACCGCAGCGGCGCGGATGGCGCGGATATTTTCGCCATATGGCGCAGGATCGGCCACCGATCCGCCGCGGAACACCGCCGACCCCGCCACCAGCACATCGGCCCCCGCCGCCGCCATCAGCGGCGCGGTCACCGGGTCCATCCCGCCATCGATCTCGATGTGCACCGGGCGGTCCCCGATCATCGCGCGCAGGGTGCGGACCTTGTCTGTCATGTCGATGAACTTTTGCCCGCCAAAGCCGGGGTTCACCGTCATCACGCAGACCAGATCGGCCAGATCAAGCAGATGCGCCACCGCTTCGGCGGGGGTGCCGGGGTTCAGCGCAACACCGGCCTTCATGCCCGCCCCCCGGATCGCCTGAAGCGTGCGGTGGATGTGCGGTCCCGCCTCGACATGCGGGGTCAGGATATCGGCGCCCGCCTTGGCGAAGGCGTCGATATAGGCATCGACCGGCGAGATCATGATGTGCACATCCATCACCGTTGTCACATGGCGGCGAAAGGCGGCAACCGCAGGCGGGCCAAAGGTGATGTTCGGCACGAAATGCCCGTCCATCACATCGACATGCACCCAGTCGGCGCCCTGCGCCTCGATCGCCTGAATCTCGCGACCGAAATCCGCGAAATCGGCCGACAGGATCGACGGAGCGATCTTGATGGAACGGTCGAAAGTCATGCCGTGGCCTCCAAAGCCATGATGATGGGAACAAAGGTTTCGGCCTTGAGCGATGCGCCACCCACCAGCCCGCCATCCACATCGGCCAGCGCAAAGATGGCGGCGGCATTGGACGGGCTGACCGATCCTCCATACAGAACCGACAACTCGGGGTCTGGCAACCGGCCGCGGATAAAGGCATGGGTGGCGGCGATTTCGGCGGTGGTCGGTGTCAGCCCGGTGCCAATGGCCCAGACGGGTTCATAGGCGATGATCGTGTTGGCGGGCGTTGCCCCAGCGGGCAGCGACCCAGCCAACTGATCGCCCAGCACGGCAAGGGTTTGGCCGGCGCGATACTGCGCCTCGGTTTCGCCGATGCATAGGATGGCGGTCAGACCGGCAGCCCAGACCGCCCGGACCTTGGCGGAGACCTGCCCATCGGTTTCGCCGTGATCGGCGCGCCGTTCGGAATGCCCGACAATCACATACCGCGCCCCGGCATCCGCCAGCATAGGTGCCGAAAGATCGCCGGTATGCGCGCCCCCGGCCTTGGCGTGGCAGTCCTGCGCGCCGACGGAAAGGCCAAGCGGGGCGGCCGCCGCGATCAGGGTGGCGGGCAGGCAGAGCAAGGTTTCCACCCGCACGCCCGCCGCCGCCCCGGCTATGGCGGAAATGGTGGCCAGATCGGCCACCATCCCGTTCATCTTCCAGTTTCCGGCGGCGATCTTGCGCCTCACAGGGTGCCGGCCTTGTAACGCTTGGCCATCTCGTCCATCGGGATGACCCGGATCTTGCCTGCCCAGCCTGCGGTGCCGAACGCCTCGAGCCGCTGCTTGCAAACTTCGCGCATCGCGTCCATCGCGGGTTTGAGGAACTTGCGCGGATCGAATTCCTTGGGGTTCTGGGTCGCGATCTTGCGGAACTGGCCAGTCATCGCCATGCGGCAATCGGTGTCGATGTTGACCTTGCGGACGCCATGCTTGATGCCGCGCACGATTTCCTCGACCGGCACGCCAAAGGTCTGCGGCATGCCGCCGCCGAATTCGTTGATGATGTCTTGCAGGTCCTGTGGCACGCTGGACGACCCGTGCATCACCAGATGGGTGTTCGGCAGCTTCTGGTGGATCGCCTCGATCACGCTCATGGCCAGAATGTCACCCGTCGGCTTGCGGGTGAACTTGTAGGCGCCGTGGCTGGTGCCGCAGGCGATTGCAAGCGCGTCCACCTTGGTGCGCTTGACGAAATCCACGGCCTGATCGGGGTCGGTCAGCAACTGGCTGTGATCCAGCTTGCCTTCGGCGCCATGTCCATCCTCGGCCTCGCCTTCGCCGCTTTCAAGGCTGCCCAGCACGCCCAGTTCGCCTTCGACCGATGCGCCGACCCAGTGCGCCATCTGCGACACGCGGGCGGTGATGTCGATGTTGTAGTCGTAATCCGCCGGGGTCTTGCCGTCGGCCTTCAGGCTGCCGTCCATCATCACGCTGGTGAAGCCGTGGCGAATCGCCGTCATGCAGGTGGCTTCGTCGTTGCCGTGATCCTGATGCATGCACAGCGGGATTTCCGGATAGATCTGGGCCAGGGCCTCGATCATCTTGGCGAGCATGATGTCATTGGCGTATTGCCGCGCGCCGCGGCTGGCCTGGATGATCACCGGCGAATCGGTGGCCTTCGCGGCCTCCATGATGGCCAGACCCTGTTCCATGTTGTTGATATTGAAGGCAGGCACGCCATAGCCATGCTCGGCGGCGTGGTCCAGAAGCTGGCGGAGGGTGATCAGGGCCATCGGTCAAACCTTTTCATGCTGCGTCAGGACGGGCCTCCCCGAAGGGCGCGCTGTCCGGCCATTCAACGTAAGCCCCACCAAAAGGTGGCAGCCCGAGTGACATAAAGCCGATACACCGGGTATGTTCGCGCCTGCAACAATGTGAGCGCCAACAGACCCAGAATTGACGCGCCCGCCGGTTACAGCAACCGCCCCATCGCCACGGCGGTGTCGGCCATGCGGTTGGAAAAGCCCCATTC
>JAUXPG010000298.1 GCA_030683915.1 Gemmobacter sp. | reverse complement strand
TTGATCGAAAACTTCTTCGCAAAGATCAAGGAATTCAGAGCCATAGCAACCCGATACGAAAAGACAGCGTCAAGCTATGCTGCCAACTGGCATCTCGCCGCTGCCATCATCGCTTCACGATGAATGTCCACAGACCCTAGACCGGGATGCGGGTGCGACATATGGTCCCATGGTCGTAGGCGGAGGGTCCGCCGGTCACAGGGCCGTTTTCATCCGGTATCCCGGTGCATAGGTCAGCCGCACGGCTGTGATCGGGTCGGCCCCGGCCCATGTGGTGCGGACGATTTCAAACAGCGCCGCACCGGGGGCGCAGGCCAGATGTGCTGCCTGCACTGCATCCGCCGCCACCGCGCCGAATTCGATGCCCCCGCCGGAAAATGCGGTGTGCCGGACCAGCCATTCATTCGCGCTGGTCACCGACAGGTCGGCCTGTTCCACACCCGGCGCGGCGACCGGGTTGATCCAGCGGTCTTCGAGACAGAACGGCGCGCCGCCTGCCAGATGCAGCGCAACCACCCGCAACAGCGGCACATCGCCGGGCAGGGCCAGCGCCCTGCAGGTCGCGGCATCGGGTGGCGCCATGGCGCGCGTCAAGAGGGTGTAGCCATGCACCAGCCCGCGCGCTTCGACATCCTGCCGGATGATCGGGATTTCAAAGGTCGCCTTGCGCACCGGGGTTGTGGCGACATGGGTGCCCGCGCGCCGCCGCCGGTCCAACAACCCGGCGTCGGCCAGATCACGCAGGGCGCGGTTGACGGTGGTGCGCGCGCAGCCCAGTTCGCGGGCCAGGTCCTCTTCATCCGGGATGCGCGCGCCGGGCGGCCATTCGCGGGTGCGGATGCGGCGCAGCGCCTCGGCCTGCACGGCCTGCCAGGTCATCGCGGTCATTCAAGCCTCCAGCAGACGCGCCAGGGTGGCGCGGTAACCGGCCTCGATCCGGGTCCGGGCCACATGCTGCCCGTCCTGCACGATGTGGCGTCCGGCGGACCAGACATGCCGGACCTGCCGGTCATCGCGCGCAAAGATCAGGGTATCTAGCGCCATGTCCCCGCGCCGCCCTGCCATGTCGGGGTGGGTCCGGTCCAGCGCCACAAGATCCGCCAGCCGCCCGGCTTCGATCCGGCCACTGTCGCGGCCCGCCGCCTGCGCCCCCCCTTGTGCCGCCCCTTCGGCAAGAACCCGCCCGGTGGACTGCGCTGCCGTCGCAAGCGCCGCACGGCTACGGTCGCGCAGGCGCTGCGAATAGTCGAGCGTGCGCAGTTCCTCGGCCCATGCGATGCGGATGTTGCTGTCGCTGCCCACGCCCCAGCGCCCGCCTGCGCCCAGCCACGCCACGCCGTCAAAGATACCGTCGCCCAGCGAGCTTTCGGTGATCGGGCACAGACCGGCCACCGCGCCGGTCGCGGCCAGCGCCAAGGTTTCGGCGCGCTCCATCTGGGTGCAATGGATCAGGCACCAGCGCGGGCCGACATCCGCCTGCGCCAGCAACCATTCCACCGGACGCGCGCCCAGCTGCGCCTGCACTTCAGTCACCTCGCCCACCTGTTCGGCCAGGTGCATGTGAAGCGGTGCATCGGGCCGCAACCCCACCGCTTCGGCCAGCGCGGCAGGCGGCACCGCGCGCAGGCTGTGGGGCGCCACCCCGACGACGGTATCCGCGGGCAGGGCGGCCGCGTGCCGCTCGGCCCCGTCCAGCAGGCGGGCAAAGCGGTCGGTCGCGTTGCCGAACCTGTCCTGCCCCCGCACCAGCGCGCGCCCGTCACATCCCCCCTGCATGTAAAGCACCGGCAAAAGGGTCAGCCCCAGCCCGGTTTGCGCCGCTGCGGCACAAATGCGCGCCGACATTTCGGCCAGATCGGCATAGGGCACGCCGCCTTGCGCGTGGTGCAGGTAATGGAACTCGGCCACGGCGGCAAAACCGGCCTCGGCCATTTCCAGAAACGCCCATGCGGTGACAGCCTCGACGTCGTCAGGGGTCATACGGTCCAGAAACGCATACATCTGGCGCCGCCATGTCCAGAAGCTGTCGGCAGGGTCTGGGCCGCGCGCCTCGGTCAACCCTGCCATCGCGCGCTGAAAGCCGTGGCTGTGCAGGTTGGTCGCAGCCGGCAGCAAAAGTCCCACGCGGGCTGCCCCTGCGGGTGCGGGGTTGCCCACGACGACCGAGGCGATGCGCCCTTCTGCCAGTGTCACCGTGACACGGTCGGCCCACCCGCCCGGCAGCAACGCCGTTTCCGCCCAGATCGTCGTCATGGCGCTCTCCCTGATTGACAGCCCGAATATGTGCATACATATTACAACGCGCAGACGGGGACTCAAGATGCAAATCACCGGACCGACCATTCTGGAAAATGCCCGCCTTGCCCTGCCCGGCGGGGTGGTGGCGGGGGCGGTTGCCCTGGATCAGGGGCGCATCGTGGCGGTGGGCGACGCGCCCGCGGGCCGCGACTGGCTGCGCCATGACCTTGGCGGACGGCTGGTCACCCCGGCGCCGGTCGATTGCCACACCCATATCGTGCATGGCGGCAACCGCGCGCGGGAATGGGAAATGCGGTTGCAAGGCGCAAGCTATGAACAGGTGGCGCGGGCCGGGGGCGGCATTGTTTCGACCGTGGCCGCGACGCGCGGCGCGTCCGAGGATGACTTGCTGGCGCAGGCCTTGCCGCGCGTGGACGCGTTGATTGCCGAAGGCGTGTCGTGCCTGGAAATCAAGTCGGGCTACGGGCTTGATCAGGACACCGAGCTGCGGATGCTGCGGGTGGCACGGCGTATCGCTCAGGTGCGGCCAGTGCGCGTGCGCACCAGTTTTCTGGGTGCCCATGCAGTGCCCAAGGGCGCCGATGCCGATGCCTACATCGATGATGTCTGCATCCCCGCCCTGCGTGCGGCACAGGCGCAAGGGCTGGTCGATGCGGTGGACGGATTCTGCGAAGGCATCGCGTTTTCGGTGGCCCAGATCGACCGGGTGTTCGGGGTCGCCAAATCGCTTGGCTTGCCGGTCAAGCTGCATGCCGAACAGCTCAGCCATCTGGGTGGCACCGCGCTGGCGGCGCGCCACCGCGCGCTTTCGGTCGATCATGTGGAATACGCCACCGACGACGATGCCCGCCTGCTGGCCGCTGCGGGCACCGTCGCGGTGCTGTTGCCCGGCGCCTTCTACGCCATCCGTGAAACGCAGGCGCCGCCGGTGGCTGCGTTCCGCGCCCATGGGGTGCCGATGGCGGTGGCGACCGACTGCAACCCCGGGTCGTCACCGCTGACCTCGATCCTGATGGCGATGAACATGGCCTGCACGCTGTTCCGGCTGACCCCGCAAGAGGCGCTGGACGGGATCACCACCCACGCCGCGCGGGCGCTGGGGCTGGCTGACACCGGGCGCCTTGCACCCGGTCTGCGCGCCGACCTGTGCATCTGGAATGTCGACAGCCCTGCCGAACTGGCGAACCGCATCGGCTTCAACCCGCTTCATACCCGCATTTTCGGAGGCGCCCCATGCTGACCCTGACCCCCGGCGCAACCCGGCTGGACATGCTCGAGGCGCTTTGGCGCAGCGGCGCGCCCGCCCGGCTCGACCCGGCCTGTCGCGCCGGCGTCGATGCCGCCGCAGCGCGCGTGGCCCAGGCTGCGGCGGGTGAAGTGGCGGTTTATGGCGTGAACACCGGATTTGGCAAACTCGCCTCGGTCAAGATCGCTGCCAAGGATACGGCCACGCTGCAACGCAACCTCATACTCTCGCACTGCTGCGGGGTGGGCGAGGCGTTGGACATTCCCACCACCCGGTTGATGATGGTGCTGAAGCTGCTCAGCCTTGGCCGCGGCGCCTCTGGCGTGCGGTGGGACGTGGTCGCCCTGATCGAAGCGATGCTGGAGCGGGGCGTTACCCCCGTGATCCCCGTTCAGGGGTCGGTCGGCGCCAGTGGCGACCTTGCGCCGCTGGCCCACATGACCGCCGCTCTGATCGGCCATGGCGAGGCGATGTTTCAGGGCAGCCGGATGCCCGGGGCGCAGGCGCTGGCCGCCGCCGGACTTGCGCCGGTGACGCTGGGACCGAAGGAAGGGCTGGGTCTGATCAACGGCACGCAGTTTTCCACGGCGCTGGCGCTGGCGGGTCTTTGGGGCGGATGGGCCTGCGTGCAGGCGGCGCTTGTCACCGCCAGCCTGTCCACAGACGCGATCATGGGCTCAGATGCGCCCTTGCAGGCCGAAATCCACGATCTGCGCGGACATCGGGGCCAGATTGAGGTGGCGGGTGCGATGCGCGGGCTTATGGCCGGGTCGGTCATCCGCGACAGTCACCGCGAAGGTGACACCCGCGTGCAGGACCCCTATTGCATCCGCTGCATGCCGCAGGTCACCGGGGCGGCGGTGGACCTGTTCCGCTTTGCCGCGCAAACGCTGGAAACCGAGGCGAATGCCGTCACCGACAACCCTCTGGTGACGGCGCGCGGCATCGTGTCGGGGGGCAACTTCCACGCCGAGCCTGTGGCCTTTGCTGCCGACATCCTCGCGCTGGCCATCGCCGAAACCGGCGCCATCGCGCAACGCCGGGTGGCCCTGATGGTGGCCCTGATGGTGGACCCGACGCTCAGCCACGATCTGCCGCCGTTCCTGACGCCGGACCCGGGCCTGAATTCGGGTCTGATGATCGCCGAAGTCACCACGGCGGCCCTGATGAGCGAGAACAAACATCTGGCCACGCCTTGCAGCACCGACAGCACACCGACATCGGCCAATCAGGAAGATCACGTGTCGATGGCCGCCCATGGTGCGCGGCGCCTGCAGCGGATGGTGGAAAACCTGGCCGTCATCCTGGGGGTCGAGGCGCTGTGCGCGGCGCAAGGGATCGAGTTTCGCGCACCCCTTGTCACCTCGGCCCGGTTGCAAGCCGCCCACGCCGCCATTCGCGCCGTCAGCCCGAAGGTGACAGAAGACCGCTACCTTGCCCCCGACATCGCCGCCGCCGCGCGCCTTGTGAAGGAGCGCGCGCTTGTCGCCGCCACGGGGCTGGAGTTTGCGCTGTGAGGTCGGACGATCCACCGGTGGTCGAGGTGACGCGCGGGGATGGTCCGGTCGTGCTGGGATTTCCGCATACCGGCACGTGGTTGCCCGACGGGGTGCGCGCCGCGCTCAACCCGCTCGGGCAAACCCTGTCCGATACAGACTGGCACATCGACCGGCTGTATGACGGCCTTTTGCCGGGCGCGACGACTGTGCGCGCCACCTTCCACCGCTACGTGATCGACGCGAACCGCCCGCCCGATGGGGCCAGCCTTTATCCGGGGCAAAACA
>JAUXPG010000240.1 GCA_030683915.1 Gemmobacter sp. | reverse complement strand
AGCAGCGTGCTGTCGCTGGCGGCGGCGCAGGCGCTGGGGCTGGTGGCGGTGCCACGCTAGGCGCCCGGACTTATGGCAACAGGGCGGAGGCTGTGCCCCCGCCCTGCGGTTGGTGTGGGTGGCGCCGCGAGAGGGCGCCGGGGTCAGTTCACCGCCAGCGCCACAAAGCGCGGGTCGCCGCCACGCCGCACGAGCAAGAGCAGCGATCGGCGTCCGGCATCGCGGGCCTCGGCGATGCGCTTGGTCAGGTCGGCGGGGGTGGTGACCGTCTGCTGACCGGCCTCGGTGATGACATCGCCTTCGGCAAGACCCTTGGCATCGGCCTCAGAGCCTGCCTGCACGCCCACCACCAGCAGGCCGGGGGCGCCGGCGGGCAGGCCGGCGGCCTGACGCTCGTCCTCGGTCGGGACACGCAGGGTCATGCCCAGCAGGGTTTCCTCCACCGGGGCGGCGGGGGCCTGCCCCGCAACGGCAGGGCGGGCCTCGTTCTCGGCGGTTTCGCGGCGGCCCAGCGTGACCGACAGCGTGGTCGTCTTGCCATCGCGCAGCACCACCACGCGCACCGCCTTGCCGACATCGGCATCGGCCACGCGGCGCACCAGTTCGCGGGTGTCGCGCACATCCTGACCGTCAAAGCTGACGATCACGTCATTCGCCTGCATACCCGCATCGCGCGCCGGACCTTCGGGAACGTCGGTGACCATTGCACCTGCGGCCTTTTCCAGCCCCATCGCCTCGGCGATGTCGGGCGTCACGTCCTGAATCCGGACACCAAGCCAGCCGCGGCGGGTTTCGCCAAAGTCGCGCAGTTGCGCCACAACCTTGGTCACCACGTTCGAGGCCATGGCAAAGCCGATGCCGATGGACCCGCCGTTGGGTGACAGGATGGCGGTGTTCACGCCGATCACCTCGCCGTTCATGTTGAACAGCGGGCCGCCCGAGTTGCCCCGGTTGATGGCTGCGTCGGTTTGCAGATAATCGTCATAGGTGCCTTGCAGCGACCGGCCGCGGGCCGACACGATGCCTGCCGAGACGGAAAAGCCCTGACCCAGCGGGTTGCCCATGGCCATCACCCAGTCGCCCACGCGCATGGCGCTGGAATCACCGAACTGGACGAAGGGCAGCGGCGTGCTGCTTTCGACCTTGAGCACGGCAAGGTCGGTCTTGGGGTCGGTGCCGATGACCTTGGCTTTCAGGCGGTTGCCGGAAAAGAATTCGATCTCGATGTCATCGGCGCCTTCGATGACGTGGTTGTTGGTGACGATCACGCCGTCTTCGGAAATCACGAACCCTGACCCCAGCGCCTGCCCGCGCCGCGGGGCGCGTTCGGGGCCGCCGCCACGGTTGTTGCGGTCCATGAAGTCACGGAACAGTTCTTCGAAGGGTGACCCTTCGGGAAGCTGGGGGCGGCGATCGGTGGCCTGGGCCACGACCGTCGAGGTGGTGATGTTCACCACCGACGGGCTGATCCGTTCGGCAAGGTCGGCAAAGCTTTCGGGGACGCCGCGGGCCTGAACGGCCACCGCTTGCGCCACCGCGAAGACCAGCGCCAGAAACCCGAGCCAGAGTGCGCGCATCGCCTGTGGCGTCGGCAGGACCTGAACCTGCGATTGCATCGGCAAAAACCTCCATCTGAAGACCGGGCCGGGTGACCCGGGGCTGAGATGACAATGGGCGCGCGGACAGGGGAAAGCAAATCCCGTTACAGCGCGCTCAATCGGTTGTGAAAGGGCGCGATGGATGCGCGATCATCCGGCGCCCAGCCGCCGCGCCGCCCAGACCAACGCCACGCCAAGGCCGAGCATGACAAGCCCGATCACCCGGCGCCGTTCCGGCGAGATGGATGCGATCAGCGCCACGATGTCCTGCATACGCGAAGGGGCCAGCGCGAACGCCAGCCCCTCGGCCGCAAGCACCAGCCCGAGGGCAAGCAGGACCATGCTCATGGTGCGGGAGTCGCCTCCGGCGCCCGGTCCGAGCGCAGATAGTCGAAGAACGTGCTGTCAGGCTGCATCACGATCGAGGAGTTGCCCCCCTTCAGCGCGCGTTCATACGACGTAAGCGAACGCGTGAAGGCAAAGAATTCCGGATCGCGGCCAAACGCTTCGGCATAGACACGGTTGCGTTCGGCATCGGCCTCACCTCGGATGACCTCGGCCAGACGACGGGCATCGGACGTCAGTTCGATCACCGTCCGGTCGGCAGAGGCCCGCACACGCAGCGCGGCTTCTTCCCCACGGGCACGTTCGTCGGCGGCTTCGCGTTCCCGTTCCGCCCGCATACGGGCAAAGGTTGCGGCCAGGTTCTGTTCCGGCAAGTCGGTGCGGGTAAGCCGCACGTCCACCACATCCACCCCAAGCGACAGCGCCTGACGGCGCGCGTTGTCGCGGATCAGGTTCATCAGGGCGGTGCGGTCTTCGGACAGCACGCGGTTCGACGGCACGCCGCCCAGCACTTCGCGGATCGCGGCGGTGACGATGCGTTCCAGCCGCAGTTGCGCAGCGTTCTCGCCACCGGCGCCGACGGCCTCGCGGAAGTCCACCAGATTGACGATGCGCCAGCGGGCGAACGCGTCGACCACAAGGCGGCGGTCATCCAGCGGCGTGACCTCGAGCGGTTGGGTCTGAAGGCCGAGGATACGGTCTTCATACGTCACGACCTCTTGGATGAGCGGGATCTTGAAGCCCAGACCGGGGTCTTCCTTGACCTGCTTTACCTGCCCGAACTGGAGCACCAGCGCCTTTTCACGTTCGTCGACGACAAAGATCGACGACATCACCACCGCAACGATCACCGCAAGGATTGGAAGAAGAAGTGCGGAACGGTTCATCGGCTGGCCCCCGTGGTTGCGGCAGGTCGGTTCAGTTCATTCAGCGGCAGATACGGCACGACACCCTGCGCGCCTTCGCCCGAGACGCCGTCCAAGATGACCTTGTTCATGTCACCAAGGACTTTTTCCATCGTTTCCAGATACATCCGGCGCCGGGTCACGTCGGGCGCCTTTACGTATTCTTCGTAGACCGCCAGAAAGCGGCTGGCTTCACCCTGTGCGGCGTTCACCACTTCGGCGCGGTAGGCTTCGGCCTGTTCGCCAAGGCGCGCGGCCTCGCCTCGGGCGCCTGCGGTCACGCGGTTGGCATAGGCGTCGGCCTCTTTTTCCAGCCGGTCGCGTTCCTGCTGGGCGGCCTGCACTTCGCGGAAGCTGTCAATCACCTCACGCGGGGGGTCGGCGCGGTCAAAGTTGATCCGCACGACGTTGATGCCGGCCTGATAGCTGTCAAGCGTGCCCTGCACCGCAGCGCGCAGGTCGCTGGCAATGGCGCCCCGGTCACGGTTGAGGATGGGCGCGAGTTCCGAGCGCGCGATGATGTCGCGCATCGCGGATTCAGACACCGCACGGATCGTCTCGGCCGGTTCGCGCAGGTTGAACAGGTAGGCCGACGGGTCCGACACGTTCCAGACCACCTGGAATTCGATGTCCACGATGTTCTGGTCGCGGGTCAGCATAAGCCCGGTATCCAGCGCGCCCAGACGGCCGGTGCCCACGTCGGTGACACGTTCGCCGGTCACCTGCACGATTTCGGCCCGGACCACCGGCCACGGCGCAAAGTTCAGACCCGGCTGGCCGATGCCGCGGAATTCGCCGAGCAGAAGTTCAACCGAACGTTCTTCGGGCTTCACGGTATAGAAACTGGCCATGACCCACACGACCACGGCCGCAGCCGCGCCAAGCAAAAGGCCGCCTCGGGAAATCGCAGGGCCACCCGGCCCGCGCCCCGGCCCGGTGCCGCGCCCGCCATTGCCGCCACGCCCACCCATGAGGACGCGCAACTGTTCCTGACCCTTCTTCATCAACTCGTCAATTTCGGGGATCTGGGGCCCGTCGCCCGGCTTGCGGCCACCGCCGCCGCCATTGCCGCCGCCCGAGCCCCGGTTGCCGCCGTCTCCGCCACCAGAGCCGCCGCCCCAAGGTCCTCCGCTTCCCGCCATGGGTTTTGTTCCCTTCTTTTCATTCGCTGTGGTTTAACTGGTCATTTTGCAGCGGAAATCAACCCGCTCAGCCGCGCCGGACCGGGTTTTTCATCGTCACAAGTTCTTCGGCAATCGTCGGATGCACCGCGCAGGTGCGGTCGAAATCCTCCTTGGTGGCGCCCATCTTGATGGCGATGGCGACCATCTGGATCATCTCGCCTGCGCCGGGGCCGACGATGTGGCAGCCCAGCACCTTGCGGCTGGCCTGACTGACCACAAGCTTGAACAGCGCGCGGTCGCCCCGGCCCGCGAACAGCGTCTGCATGGGCCGGAAACTGGCGACGTAAACTTCGATGGGTTCCTGCGCGCGGGCGGCTTCTTCGGTCAGGCCGATGGTGCCCAGTTCGGGCTGGGTGAAGACCGCGCTGGCCACAAGGTCGTGGTCGGCCATGCGGGGCGTGCCCTTGAACACGGTATCCGCAAAGGCATGGCCTTCGCGGATGGCCACCGGGGTCAGGCTGATGCGGTCGGTGACGTCGCCCACGGCATAGATCGATGGCACGGCGGTCTGGCTGTGGCCATCGACAACGATTTCGCCCTGCCGCCCGAACGCCACGCCCAAGGGCTCCAACCCCAGACCGGCGCTGTTGGGCCGCCGCCCGGTGGCGTAAAGCACTGCGCCGAAGGTGCGGTCGGTGCCGTTGGTCGCCTCGACCCGGATACCGTCGGCTGCGCGGTCCATCCGCAGCACGTCAGTGCCGCAGTGGATGTCTATGCCGCTGGCGCGCATGGCGTCAGCCACATGGCCGCGCGCCTCGTCGTCAAAGCCCCGCAGAATCTGGGCACCCCGGTAATACTGCGTCACGCGCACGCCTAGTCCATTCAGGACGCAGGCGAATTCGCTGGCAATATACCCTCCGCCCACGATCAGGATGGAAGACGGCAGCGCGTCAAGCTTGAAGATGTCGTTCGATGTCAGCGCAAGGTCCGCGCCGGGCACGTCGGGGACAAAGGGCGCCCCGCCGGTTGCGATGAGGATGTGCTTGGTGGTCACCGTTTCGCCGGTGGCCAGTTGCACGGTGTGGGGGTCCACCACCGTGGCACGGCAATCGTGGATGGTCACGCCCGCGGTCGTCAGCCCACCGCGATAGGCGCGCTCGAGCCGGTCAAGTTCGGTTTCCAGCGCCGTGCGGAACTGCGGCCAGTCAAAGCCGCCGGCAACGACGTGCCAGCCATAGGCGCGGGCGTCGGCGATCTGGCCGGGAAAGGCGCTGGCATAGACCATCAGCTTTTTCGGCACGCAGCCCCGGATCACGCAGGTGCCGCCCATGCGGTATTCCTCGGCCAAAGCGACGCGCGCCTTGCCTTCCGAGGCCGCGATCCGCGCGGCACGCACGCCGCCCGACCCGCCCCCAATCACGAAAAGATCGACGTCAAAGCTCATGCGGCCTCCGGCAATTTCAGGGCGGCGGGGTTGGTCAGCGGCAGGTCGGGGCGGCGGGCGCGCAACGTTTCGGCAAGGCGGTCGATGTCGGCTTCGGCGACCGGGCGGCGCGGCAGGGCGGCATAGCGGTCGCGCCCGGCAACACGGGCGGCGAACAGGACGGCGCGGGCGCCCTGCAGGTCGGCCCACGCCAGATCGGCCCAGCCGAACCTGTGCCAGCCCAACACCCGGCGCACCGACAGGCCGGTGTCATCGGCCACCAGCAGCACGGGCCGCAGCACCCCCGACAGGATCAGCGCCGACCACGCCAGCATCACCCCGCCCACAGTAACGCCCAGCGCCGAAGGGTCCGCCGCGACCCACTGGTTGCCCAGCAAGATGGTGCCCGACAACCCGGTGAGCAGAAAGTTCAGCCCCGCCGAAACCGTGCCCCGCCGTGTGCGCCGGATCGTCAGCCGCATCCGCCTAGTCTCCGAGGTCGCGGAACACGTTTTCGGTTTCCGCGAATTCCACCCGGTCATGCGACACGGTGCCGGCATTGATGTCACGCACATCGACCCGGCCATCGCCGTGGCCCACCACGACGATATCGCAGATGTCGATGAACAGCCCGTTTTCCACCACGCCCGGAATCTGGTTCACGATCAGCGACAGCTGGCGCGGGTTGCCGATGCGCCCGAGGTGCAGATCCAGGATATAGTTGCCTTCGTCGGTGACAAAGGCGCGCTCGCCGTTCATGCGCAACGTCACCTCGCGGCCCAGCACATCAAGGCTGCCAAGCGTTTCCTCCACCAGCGTGCGGGTGGTCTGCCAGCCAAAGGGGATCACTTCTATCGGCAAGGGGAAGGCACCCAGCGCCACGACCTCTTTGGCGGCGTCCGTGATGACGACCATCTGGTCTGACGCGGTTGCCACGATCTTTTCTTGCAAAAGCGCGCCGCCGCCGCCCTTGATGAGGTTCAGGTTGGCATCGAATTCATCCGCCCCGTCGATGGTCAGGTCCAGCCACTTGGCATCATCCAGCGAGGTGATGCGGATGCCAAGCTGCCGCGCCAGATCCGCCGTGCGGCTGGAGGTCGGCACGCCGGTGACGCGCAAGCCTTCCTCGCGCACCCGCTCGGCCAGACAGCGCACCATCCACGCAGCGGTGGACCCGGTGCCAAGGCCCAGTTTCATGCCATCTTCGACCAACGCCACGGCGCGGCGGGCGGCCACGAATTTCGCCTTGTCGATCGGTGAAAGGTCTGCGGGCATCGGGCATCTCCGGTCTGGTCGCGCCGGTTATAGGCAAACCACACGCAAGGCGCGAGGGGGAAATGCCGCCTGCCCCTGCCGGGCGGGACGCATGGCATAACCGAACAGACTGGATTTTTGCTGGCTTTCGATGGCAGATTTGCGCAAAGGAGAGACTTATACAGAATGTCATTCTCGTAAAACGAGAATCAGTTTATGTGCCGCATCCTCAAGTTGAGGGAATCGTGAAAATGGACCTTTCTTCTGCCACTGATCCGGCTCGGATGCTTGGCCAGATGGCCGACGAAATTTCCGCAAGCGATTTCGCGGCAGCCCTTCAAAGCTACGGCAGGCTATCGACGGCCGTGCAGGCGTGGCCAAGGGCGCAGGTGCTGCTTGCCTCGGCCTTGCTGGGGGCGGGAGACACCGCGCGCGCCCGCGACGCGCTCAGGGCGGCCGAGGCGCGCGGCAAGATGGGGCGCAGCGCGCTGATCGAAAAGGCGACGCTGCACAAGGCATTGGGCGATGCCGCAGGGCACCACGACACGCTGGTGCGGATTTGCGACACGCCGCCGGTCAAGCCGAAATTCCTTTATGAACTGGGCGCAAGTTTCCTGCAGCGCGACGACCCCGACGCGGCCGACCGCATTGCCCAGCGCCTGCAGGCAAGTGGCCAGCGGCAGGATCTGGTGCATCGACTGCGCTATGACATCGCGCTGTACCGGCTGGACATCCCTGCGATGAAGGACGTGTTCGACGCCATTCTGGCCAGCGATGCGCCGTTGCCAAAACTGCCTCAGGTGTTCTTCTCGCTGCGCGAACTTCCCGAGCCTGACCGCACCCGCCTGTGTCAGGGGTTCTGGGACAGGTTCCCCGAACTTCGGCCCAAGATGAAACCATGGTGGGACATGATGGCCCCCGGTCCCAAAGGGGCGGACGCGGCCGCCGACATCTGGGCCGACGCGCCCGACAGCGTTCCGCGTCCTGCCCGGTTCCGGCGCCCCTTGATCGTCGATGACGGGTCAGCGGTGCTGACAAGCGTGCCGGGGGAATCGGGCGTCACGCTGCTGGGGTTTGCCGGGCTTGCCAACCGTTTCATGGCCCCGGTCGAATGGGTCGACGCGTTTTGCGCGGCCCACAACCATTCCGCCGTCTATCTGCGCGACACCGACCGCACGCTGTTTCAAGGTGGCGTGCCGTCGCTTGCGCCCGACCTTGAGGGCACCATCGACGCCCTGCGCGGCATGCTATCCCGGTTGAACACGCGGCGCCTGATCTGCCTTGGCACCTCGGGGGGCGGGTTCGGGGCCATCCGCTATGGGATGCGGCTGGAAGCCGCGCATATCCTGTGCGCGTCGCCTCCCACCAGTTTCGATGTGGTGGACAGCATCGGCGACGACCGCGCGCGCTTGCTGGTGCAGCGCATGGCGGCACAGTTCGGCAAAGAGAACCTCGATATGCTTGCGGATGTGCGCGCAGGCGGCGGAAAAACGCGGCTGACCATCTGGTTTGGCGCAGATGCGCGGGAAGATGCGGCGCATGCCCGGCATCTCGAAGGGCAGCCCGGCGTCACGCTGGAACCGATTCCCGACTTTGCGGCGCAAACCAC
>JAUXPG010000050.1 GCA_030683915.1 Gemmobacter sp. | reverse complement strand
TGGACCCCGATGCGGCGCGCGCGCAGGGGGCCGCGCTGGCCGCAGCCTCTGACCTGCTGGATATCGGGGGGGAAAGCACCCGGCCCGGCGCGCCCGAGGTGGCGGTGGCCGATGAAATCGCCCGCACCGCCCCGGTGATCGCCGCATTGCGCGCAGCCGGGGTGACCTGCCCCATAAGCATTGACACCCGCAAGGCCGCCGTTGCGGCAGCGGCGCTGGAGGCGGGCGCAGGGCTTGTGAATGACGTGGCCGCGCTGGGGTTTGATCCGGCGTTGGCCCCGCTGGTGGCCGCGGCAGATGTGCCGGTCTGCCTGATGCACATGCGTGGCACACCCGCCACGATGCAGGATCATGCCGTTTATGATGACGTGGTAATCGAGGTTTACAGCGAACTTGCCGCGATGGTGGCGCGGGCCGAAGCGGCGGGCATTGCGCGTGGGCGCATCCTCGTCGACCCCGGCATCGGGTTTGCCAAGACCGCCGCGCAGAATGTGGCGCTGATCGCGCGGCTGAGCGTATTTCACGGATTGGGCGTTCCGGTGCTTCTGGGCGCGTCGCGCAAGAAATTCATCGGCTCCATCGGGGGTGCCGAAGTCGCGGCGGACCGGGTGCCCGGATCGCTTGCGGTGGCGCTGGCAGGCGTGGCGCAGGGCGCGCAGGTGATCCGCGTGCACGACGCGGCAGAGACCCGTCAGGCGTTGCGATTGTGGCGCGCGGTGACAGGGGCGGATTAGGACGGCCACGGGCGAAACGGGACACAGATCCGGGCGCCCCTGGAAATTTGCGACAAGTGATGAGGGCAGGCAACAATGACCGGCAAGCTGTTCGGAACCGACGGGGTGCGCGGGCGCGCCAACACATGGCCGATGACGGCCGAAATGGCGCTGAAACTTGGCGCGGCGGCCGGGCGGTTCTTTCGCCGCGACGGGTCGGCAGGGCACCGCGTGGTGATCGGCAAGGACACCCGGTTGTCGGGCTACATGCTGGAGAACGCGCTGACCGCCGGCCTGACCTGCACCGGAATGAACGTGCTGTTGCTGGGTCCGGTGCCGACGCCGGCGGTGGGGTATCTGACCCGCTCCATGCGCGCCGATCTGGGCGTGATGATCTCGGCCAGCCACAACCCGGCCGAGGACAACGGCATCAAGTTTTTCGGCCCCGACGGGTTCAAGCTGTCGGACGACGCGGAAGCCGAGATTGCGGCACTGGTCGAAGCTGCGATGGCGCCGGTGGACCCGCGCGAGATCGGTCGCGCCAAGCGCATCGAGGATGGACGGGGCCGGTATGTCGAATACGCCAAAACCACCTTTCCCCGTCGCGGGCGGCTGGACGGGCTGAAGGTGGTGATCGATTGTGCCAACGGTGCAGCCTACAAGGCGGCGCCGGAGGTGCTGTGGGAACTGGGCGCCGAGGTGATCGCGGTGGGTGTGGCGCCGAACGGCCACAACATCAACGACCGCTGCGGCTCCACCCATACCCAGACCGCCGCCGAGACCGTGGTGGCGCATGGCGCGGATGTGGGCATCTGCCTTGATGGCGATGCCGACCGGGTGATCTTGCTGGATGAACACGGGCGCGAGGCGGATGGCGACCAGATCATGGCGCTGTTTGCCGCCCGCTGGGCCGACGAGGGGCGGCTGAAGGGCGGCACGCTTGTGGCCACGGTGATGTCCAACCTTGGGTTGGAGCGGTTTCTCACTGCGCGCGGCCTGCGGCTGGAGCGCACCGCCGTCGGTGACCGCCATGTGGTCGAGGCGATGCGGCGCGGCGGGTGGAACCTTGGCGGTGAACAGTCGGGCCATATCGTGATGACCGATTACGCCACCACCGGCGACGGGCTGATTGCCGGGTTGCAGTTTCTGGCGGAAATGCAGCGGTCGGGAAGGCGGGCCTCGGAACTGGCGCACAGCTTCACGACTGTGCCGCAGATGCTGCGAAACGTGCGCTACGCCGCAGGTGCCAACCCGCTGGCGGCGGCCACGGTGCAGGCCGCCATCGCAGGCGCCGAGGCACGGTTGGTTGGTCACGGGCGGCTGCTGATCCGCAGGTCCGGCACCGAACCCTTGATCCGCGTCATGGCGGAGTGCGAGGATGCCAGCCTGTTGGCCGATGTCGTCGGCGGGATCGTGGCCGAGGTGGAACAGGCCGCCCGCTGAGGGGACCTTGCGAAAACCAGTGGCGGGGCTTTTCTATTTCGGGCAGAAGGGTGATCCGGGGGCCAACGGCCCACGTAAGACCTGTTGACATTGAAGGCCCGCAGCGGGCCGGAACCGGAAGGACCCGCCATGAACATCCACACCCCCGAATTCGACCGCAAGCCATCGCGCGAGGATGCCGAAGCGGCGCTTGCGTTGCTGCGGCAGTGGGTGGGGAAGGCGTCGGATGAGGAAATCGCACGACTGGACCCGGTGGTGGGCAACTTGTCGCCCGAGTCGTGGCCCACGTTGAGCCGCGCCTACCCGTGGGAGTTCCGGCCCGACGCCGCCTACAAGGTGGCGATGCCCGACCTGCAAAACGGGCCCGCCAGCCTGATCCGGGGCGCCCGTGCGGTGATCCAGCATGTCGGCATTTCCAATTTCCGTTTGCCCATCCGGTTTCACACCCGCGACGGCGGCGAGATGGTGCTGGAAACCAGCGTCACCGGCACTGTCAGCCTTGAGGCCGAGAAAAAGGGCATCAACATGAGCCGCATCATGCGGTCGTTCTATGCCCATGCCGACAAACAATTTTCCTTTGGAGTGATCGAAGCGGCGCTGGAAGACTACATGCGCGATCTGGGCGCCTTTGACGCGCGCATCCAGATGCGCCTGTCGTTCCCGATGCAGGTGGAAAGCCTGCGGTCGGGGCTGCAGGGGTGGCAGTATTATGACATTGCGCTGGAACTGGTGGAACGTGCGGGGGTGCGCAAACGCATCCTGCATCTGGACTATGTCTATTCCTCGACCTGCCCCTGCTCGCTGGAACTGAGCGAACATGCCCGCCGGGTGCGCGGGCAACTGGCGACACCCCATTCGCAGCGGTCGGTGGCACGCGTGTCGGTGGAATTGGTTGGTGATCTGTGGTTCGAAGACCTTGTGGACCTGATGCGCAAGGGGGTTCCGACCGAAACGCAGGTCATGGTCAAGCGCGAGGATGAACAGGCCTTTGCCGAGCTCAACGCGGCGAACCCGATCTTTGTCGAAGATGCAGCCCGGTCCTTCTGTGCCGTGCTGCGCGCCGACCCGCGCATTGGCGATTTCCGCGTGGTGGCCAGCCACCAGGAAAGCCTGCACAGCCACGACGCGGTCAGCCTGTTGACGGAAGGCACCACCTTTGCCGCCGAAAGCCTTGACCCGACACTGTTCGCCTCGCTGATCCATCGGGGGTGACGGGGACGCCGGGCTTGGGGCATCGAGCCCCCGCGCCCGGCGCTGCCGCCGACGAATGACGTGACGGGGTGCGGGGGGGCGGGAAACCGGCCTGAACTGCCGCGCCGTGTCGGCGGCCTTTCCTTTGCACGCTGGCGGGGTTAGAACCGGGGCGTTCTTTGTGCGAAGGAAATCTGCCATGCCATCCGTCGTCGATTTCAATGACCGTCTGCTTTCGCTGGGGCTGGCCCGCGTTTCTGAAGCCGCCGCCATCGCCTCGGCGCGGTTGATCGGGCGTGGGAATGAGAAGGCGGCCGATCAGGCGGCTGTCGATGCGATGCGCACGCAGCTGAACCTGCTGGACATCCGTGGCACCGTGGTGATCGGCGAAGGCGAGCGCGATGAGGCCCCGATGCTCTACATCGGCGAGGAGGTCGGCACCGGCCAGGGCCCGGAGGTGGACATCGCACTGGACCCGCTGGAAGGCACCACGCTGACCGCCAAGGATATGCCGAACGCCCTTGCCGTCATCGCGATGGCACCGCGCGGCACGCTGCTGCATGCCCCTGATGTGTATATGGAAAAGCTGGCCATCGGGCCTGGCTATGCCGAAGGCGTCGTGACGCTGGACATGGACCCTGCCGAACGCGTGCGCCAACTGGCCCGTGCCAAGGGAGGCACCGCCGAGGATATCACCGTCTGCATCCTTGAGCGTCCCCGCCACGAGGCTCTTATCGCAGCCGTGCGTTCCACCGGGGCGGCCATCCGGCTGATTACCGATGGCGACGTGGCCGGGGTGATCCATTGCGCCGAGGCCGAAGTCACCGGCATCGACATGTACATGGGGTCGGGCGGGGCGCCGGAGGGCGTGTTGGCGGCATCGGCTCTCAAGTGCATGGGCGGGCAGATCTTTGGCCAATTGCTGTTTCGCAACGACGACGAGCGGGGCCGCGCCGTCCGTGCCGGGATCAGCGACATGAACCGCATCTATACCCGCGACGAGATGGTAACCGCCGATGTCATCTTTGCCGCCACGGGTGTCACCGATGGGTCGATCCTGCGCGGACTGAAGCGCGAGGTGGGCTGGGTCACCACCGAAACCGTTCTGATGCGGTCGAAAACCGGATCGGTGCGGCGGATGACCTACCGCACCCCGGTGAAGTGATCCGGCCCCGCGCGCGCACCTTCTGACCCGGCGACAGCAGTTACTCCAAGAATGAGGGAGCGAGCATGGCCTTTCTGGGCGTCGAGGCCTCGCTGACCGGGCGGCGTTGGGTCGGGCTGTCGATTGAAGAGGACCGGCAGGCCGAGGCCATCGCACAGGCGGCGCGCCTGCCTTTGCCCGTCGCGCGGGTGCTGGCCCGGCGCGGAGTGGCGCCGGAGGGGGCGACCGGCTTCCTTGCCCCGGCGCTGCGCGATCTGCTGCCCGATCCGCTCACCCTGCGTGACATGGGGGCTGCTGCCGACAGGGTGCTGCACGCGCTGCGGCGTCGCCAGCGAATCGCGGTCTTTGCCGATTATGACGTGGATGGCGGCGCCTCGGCGGCCTTGCTGCTGGTGTGGCTGCGCGAAATGGGTCATGGCGCGACGCTTTATATCCCTGACCGCATCGACGAAGGTTATGGTCCCAACGTGCCGGCTATGCGCACGCTTGGGGATGACCACGACCTGATCATCTGTGTCGATTGCGGCACCCTGAGCCACGAGCCCATCGCCGCAGCCGGTTGCGACGTGGTGGTGCTGGACCATCACCTTGGGGGCGAAACATTGCCGCCCGCTTGTGCGGTGGTGAACCCGAACCGGCAGGATGAACCGGGTGGCCTCGGGCATCTGTGTGCGGCGGGTGTGGTGTTCTTGCTGCTGGTCGAGGCGAACCGCCGTCTGCGGGCCGAAGGTGTGCAAGGCCCTGATCTGATACGGTTCCTCGATCTGGTCGCCCTTGCCACGGTGGCGGATGTGGCCCCCCTGATCGGGGTGAACCGCGCGCTGGTGCGCCAAGGCCTGACGGTGATGGCACGGCGCGACCGCCCCGGTCTGGTCGCGTTGGCCGATGTCGCACGGATGACCAAGGCGCCCGACACCTATGCGCTCGGCTTCCTGCTGGGCCCGCGGGTGAACGCGGGCGGGCGGATCGGACAGGCGGATCTGGGCGCGCGCCTGCTGGCCACCGACAACCCGGCCGAAGCGGCGGCGCTGGCGGCAAGGCTCGATACGCTCAACACCGAACGGCGCGAGATCGAGGCCGCGGTGCGCGCCGAAGCCTTGGCGCAGGCCGAGGCGCGCGGCGTCGATGGTCCGCTGGTCTGGGCCGCGGGTGAAGGCTGGCACCCCGGTGTCGTCGGCATTGCGGCAGCTCGGTTGAAAGAGGCGTTCGACCGACCGTCGGTGGTGATCGGGTTCGAAGGCGGCATCGGCAAGGGCAGCGCGCGGTCGGTGGCCGGGGTAGATCTTGGTGCCGCCGTGGCGCGGGTGGCGGCCGAAGGGTTGTTCCTGAAAGGGGGTGGGCACCGCATGGCCGCAGGGCTGACGGTCGCCCAGGATGCGCTGGAACCCGCGATGGCACGTCTGGCCGAATTGCTGGCCCGTCAAGGTGCCGGGCAAACCGGCCCGCGCGACCTGATGGTCGAAGGGTTGCTGGCACCCCAGGCGCTGACCGCTGATCTGGTGGCGCAGATCGAGGCGGCGGGCCCCTTCGGCGCATCGGCCCCTGCCCCGCGCTTCGTGCTGGCCGACCAGCGGGTGCAAGACGTTCGCCGCATTGGCGAATCGCATCTGCGGCTTAGGCTGGGTGACGGTGCCGCCCAAGTGCAGGCCATCTGTTTCGGTGCCTTCGACGGGCCACTTGGACCGGCACTGTCGGCGGGCGGCGCGGGGCGGTTCCATCTGGCCGGACGGGTCGAAGTCGATTCCTGGGGCGGGCGCGAAAAGGTGCAACTGCGCCTCGATGACGCGGCCCGCGCTTGAAACGCTATCCACAAGCCTTGGAAAACGTTCGCAGAAAAAACTTCTCGGTTGCGTGCGGATTTCCCCTTGCACCCCGCCGCGCCAGCGTCTAGATACCCGCTCACGCCAAGCGTGGCCCGTTCGTCTATCGGTTAGGACACCAGGTTTTCAACCTGGGAAGAGGGGTTCGACTCCCCTACGGGCTGCCATTTTCCCGTCATGATGAAGTTACTTCAGTGGGTTACGACGCACTGTCTGCGCCCCATGATGTGAGGTTGGGCAGGTTCCGTCCGTATCTGGCGTCGCGTGTTGCCGTCAGTGAAAGCGCATCATGCCCAGCCAACCACACCGTTTGTGATGCACGACATTTGGCGGCATAACCGAACCTGTGCTACGCGCGCAGCGGCCCCGAGGCGGGGCCGATCGGAGCGCCGGAGCTTTGTTGCGCTTGCTGTGCCCGATTTGTCTTCACCCCTCGGCAGTCAGAGCGGCAGCACCGTGGTTGCCTTGATCTCTTCCATGCTGAGCAGAGCGGTGACGTTGTAGATTTTCACTTCGGAAATCAACGCCTGATAGAAGGTGTCATAAGCGCGGGCATTTTTGACGCGGACTTTCAGGATGTAGTCGATGTCGCCCGCCAGCCGGTGCGCCTCCATCACCTCGGGGCGGCGGCGCAGCACGTCCAGAAACCGGCGCTGCCAGTCGGCCTCGTGCTCGGACGTGCGGACCAGGACGAAGAAACACGCCTCGAGCCCCAGCGCCTCGGGCTCCAGCAGGGCGGTGGTGCGCAGGATCACGCCCTGATCCTTCATCCGGCGGATGCGGTTCCAGACCGGGGTCTTGGAACTGCCCACGCGGCGGGCAATTTCGTCCAGCGACTGGCTTGCATCATCTTGCAGGGCTGCAAGGATTTTCCTGTCCATATCGTCCAACCGGACAGCCATTCGCTTCTCCCCCCGTTTCCGGAACGTACGTTCTGCTTGGAATGACTATCTGAACCAAATTCCTTATACGCAACCCCCCTCTCGCAAAATCGGGGGAAAATGTCCTATATCTTGAGCACACAACCGCCGGGGATTCCACCATGACCGCAGCCCATGCCAAAGCTTCTGTTGCCCTGGTCGGCGCGGGGCCCGGCGACCCCGATCTTTTGACGCTGGGCGCTTTGCGCGCGCTGCAGGCGGCGGATGTGGTGGTGCATGACCGGCTGGTGGGCCC
Source organism: Gemmobacter sp. (assembly GCA_030683915.1). GTDB lineage: Bacteria > Pseudomonadota > Alphaproteobacteria > Rhodobacterales > Rhodobacteraceae > Wagnerdoeblera. The sequence continues at coordinate 4,379 of JAUXPG010000050.1, read as the reverse complement.
GGAGATCCTTGCGCTGATCCCGCCAACCGCCCGACGGATAGACGCCGGGAAAGAAGGGTTCGGCCCCTCGACCCCGCAACCCACGATCCACGCGGCGATGATCGACGCAGCGCGCGACGGTGCCTTTGTGGTGCGGCTGAAGTCGGGCGACCCCGGTATCTTTGGCCGTCTGGAGGAGGAACTTGACGCGCTGGACGCGGCAGGCATTCCGTGGCGCATCGTTCCGGGGCTGACGGCGGCCAGTGCCGCCGCTGCCGCGCTTGGCCAACCGCTGACCGCACGGGGGCGCAACGGGGCGCTGACGCTGCTGACCGCGCATGATCTGCAAGGCTTTGCCGATCAGGACTGGCGTGCGCTGGCCCGGCCCGGCGCGGTTGCCGCAATCTATATGGTCATAGCGGCATCGCGGTTTTTGCAAGGTCGGCTGATGATGCACGGGGCTGCGCCCGATACCCCGGTGTCGCTGGTCGAAAACGCCAGCCGCCCCGATCAGCGCATCCACGCCGCCACACTGGCCAGCCTGCCTGCTGCCGCAGCCGCCTGCGCCGGGCCCGCCGTCATCCTGTGGGGGCTTGCCCCCCGTGCCGCACGCGCCGCCCTGCCCGCCATCAAGGAAGCCTGACATGCCGCGCTTTACGCCGAAAACCGTTACCGCCAATGACTTGCGTTCGGGCGATGCCGTCTGGCTGACCGCCGATGACCGCTGGTCGCCCAATCATCACGACGCCGAACTGATCGAGGACGAGGCACACGCCCAGTTGCGCCTGCTCCACGCCCATCGGCAGGGGCAGATCGTGGTCGGTGCCTATCTGGCCGATGCGCGCCAAGGCCCCGCCGGCCCGGAACCCGTGCACTTCCGCGAGGAATTCCGCACCCGGGGGCCGTCAAACTATGTGCACGGCAAGCAGGCCGAACGCGCCTGACCCCGCCCTGCCCCCAACACCCACGCGACGTCGGCCCAACGTGCCACCGCCAGAAGGTTGCCCCATGTACCGCTACTCCGACTTTGACGAAGCCTTCACCCGCGCCCGCGTGGCCCAGTTCACCCAGCAGGTCGAACGCCGCCTGTCGGGTGCGCTGACCGAGGATGAATTCCGCCCGTTGCGCCTGATGAACGGGCTTTATCTGCAACTGCACGCCTATATGCTGCGCGTCGCCATTCCCTATGGCACGCTCAACAGCCGCCAGATGCGGCAGCTCGCGCACATTGCCGACACGTGGGACAAGGGCTATGGCCACTTTACCACCCGCCAGAACATCCAGTTCAACTGGCCCAAGCTTGGCGATGTGCCCGCCATCCTGACAGCACTGGCCGACGTGGAAATGCACGCGATCCAGACATCGGGCAATACCATCCGCAACGTTACAGCCGACCATTTCGCCGGGGCCGCGGCGGACGAAATTGCCGATCCGCGCCCGATTGCCGAGCTTTTGCGCCAGTGGTCCACCGACCATCCGGAATTCCAGTTCCTGCCGCGCAAGTTCAAGATCGCCATCACCGGGTCGCCCAACGACCGCGCGGTGACCCGCGCGCATGACATCGGCCTGCGGATGGTCCGCCAAGGCGATGCCGCCGGGTTCGAGGTGATTGTCGGCGGCGGCCTTGGTCGGACCCCGATGATCGGCCAGATCATCAACCCCTTCGTCACGGTGGACGACCTGTTGCCGTATCTCGAGGCGATCCTGGCCACCTATAACGAGGCAGGGCGCCGCGACAACAAGTACAAGGCCCGCATCAAGATCACCGTGTTCGAGAACGGCCTTGATGCCTTCCGCGCCGAGGTGGACCGCCGCTTTGCCGAACTGCGCCCGCGCTTTACGCTGAACCGCGCGTTTCTGGCCGAGATCGAGGCCGCCTTTGCGCCGCCCGCCTTCCGTAATGCGCCCGTTGACGCGCATCTGCTGGCGCTTGGCAACCCGGCCTATGCAGACTGGGCGCAAACCAACCTGACCGAGCACCGCAACGCGCAATACGCCATCGTCACCATCAGCCTGAAGGCGCATGGCGAAACGCCCGGCGATGCGAGCAGCGCGCAGATGCGGGTGCTGGCGGATCTGGCGCAGACCTATGGCCATGACGAGTTGCGAATCAGCCACGAACAGAACGTGATCCTGCCGCATGTGCACAAGGGCGACTTGCCCGCCGTCTGGGCGGCCTTGACCGAAGCGGGGCTGGCGACGGCCAATGTGGGCCTGCTGTCCGACATCATCGCCTGCCCCGGCATGGATTATTGCGCCTTGGCCACCGCACGCAGCATTCCGGTCGCTCAGGCGCTGGCCACCCATTTCCGCGACCTGGGCCTTGAGCAGGAGATCGGCGCGCTCAAGATCAAGATTTCGGGTTGCATCAATGCCTGCGGGCACCACCATGTCGGGCATATCGGCATTCTCGGGCTCGACCGGGCGGGGGTGGAAAACTATCAGATCACGCTGGGCGGCGACGCGACCGAGAACGCCGCCATCGGTGAACGCGCGGGTCCGGGATTTGCCTATGACCAGATCGTGCCTGCGATCGAACGGTTGCTGCGCGCCTATCTTGATGTGCGCGCCGATGCGCAGGAAACCTTTGCCGATGCCTTCCGCCGGCTTGGTCCCGACCCGTTCAAGGAGGCGCTGTATGGCACAGCGGCCCGCGATGCCGCCTGACGGGTTGCATGGATCGGGCGCGGGGCTTGCCCCGGTTGCCCCCCGCGTTGCGGCGCTGAACACCCGCTACCGCCACCACGGCGCGGTGGCGGTGCTGGACCACGCGCTGCGCGACCCCGATCTGGGCCGTGTGGCGCTGGTGTCCTCGTTCGGCGCGGAATCGGTGGTGTTGCTCCACCTCGTCTCGGTCGTGGCGCCCTCCACCCCAGTGCTGTTCATCGACACGCGGATGCTGTTTCCCGAAACGCTGGCTTATCAGCGCGATCTGGCCGACCGGCTGGATTTGCGCGATGTCCGCATCATCCGCGCCGGGCTGACGGATCTGGCCGTGACCGACCCGGATGGCGCGCTGAACACGCGCAACACCGACGCCTGCTGCGACGTGCGCAAGACCGTGCCGCTGAACCGCGCGCTGTCGGGGTTTGATGCATGGATCACCGGGCGCAAGCGGTATCAGGGCGACACCCGCGCAGCGCTGGAGTTCTTCGAGGAAGAACAGGGCACCGGGCGCATCAAGGTCAATCCGCTGGCCCACTGGGGCAAGGACGACGTCGCGGATTACATGCTCAACAACCGTCTGCCCCGCCACCCGCTGGTGGCCAGGGGCTTTCCTTCGATTGGCTGCGCGCCCTGCACCAGCCCCGTGAAACCCGGCGAGGATGAACGCGCCGGGCGTTGGCGCGGGTCGGACAAGACCGAATGCGGCATTCACTTCATCGACGGCCGCATGGTGCGCGCCCCAGCACAGGACACCGCAGCATGAGCGTGATCGTTACGGACGCAGGTTTTGGCGCCGACACCCTTGCCGTCGCCATCGTGGCGCTGGCCGAACTGGACCAGCACCCCGACGCGGTTGCGGTCGATCTGGGCCCTGCCGATCGGGCCTCGGCGCTGGTGGGCCGGTTGACCGGGCTGCGGCTGATCCGCATCGCGTTTCCGGCCTTCAACGACGGGCGCGGATTTACCATCGCGCAGGATCTGCGCCGCATGGGCTTTACCGGCACGCTGCGCGCCGCCGGGCATGTGCTGGCCGACCAATATGCAATGGCCCGCCGCTCCGGCTTTGACGAGGTCGAAATCTCGGATGCACTCGCGGCGCGCCAGCCTGAACCCCACTGGCAGTTCCGCGCCGACTGGCGCGACCACGACCACCGGACACGGCTTTTTGCCTGACCCCGCTTTGCGGGCCGGACAAAACGCGCTAAGCCAAGCTTGATCCAGAACAAGGCACCACGCTTCCGCCTTGTGCCATCGCTTGCCGGGGCAAAGCCTTTGCCTTCGGCCCCGAACCTGCGGCACGCGGGGGCGCAAGGCCCCGTAGCCGCGCTGCAACATGACCGTCGGCCCGACAGCGCCGGCAAGGACGCCCCGATGACCCAGACCGCCGCCATAAAGCCCCTTGTGATGCCAGATGCCCAGACCGTGACCACCGTCACCCACTGGACCGACCGGCTGTTTTCGTTTCGCGTGACCCGGCCACAGACGCTTCGGTTCCGGTCGGGCGAATTCGTGATGATCGGGCTGGTGGGCGACAACGGCAAACCGCTTCTGCGCGCCTATTCCATCGCTTCGCCCTCATGGGACGACGAACTGGAATTCTATTCGATCAAGGTCCCCGATGGCCCGCTGACCTCGCGGCTGCAGCACATCCAGCCCGGCGACCAGATCATCCTTCGCCCCAAACCCGTGGGCACTCTGGTTCACGACGCACTGCTGCCGGGCAAACGGCTGTG
>JAUXPG010000484.1 GCA_030683915.1 Gemmobacter sp. | reverse complement strand
GGGGCATGGCATGGTGCCGGGGCAGCGCCTGCGCGAGGATTGGTTCCCGGTTCTGCGCGGCGCGCGGTCGCAGGGGCTTGGCGCGGGCGCCTGAGGGGCGTAGCGCGTAGGTCAGTCCAAGGGGAAACCGCATGTCCAGCCAGCCGCCCGCCTTTCAGAAGCTTGCCGCGCGTCGTCCGGGCCTGCGCACGCCGCCTGCGATCTTTCCGCCGGTGATGGGGCTGTTCGGTCTGGGCCTTGCGTGGCGGCGCGGGGCCGAGGTGGCCGGTCTGCCGGGCGGCATTGCCGAGGCGGTGCTGGGGGCGGTAACGCTGCTGTATCTGTTCTGTCTGGCGGCCTATCTTGCGAAGGTGTGGCAGCGCCCCGGCGTGCTGGCCGACGAGGTGCGCATCCTGCCGGGTCGGGTCGGGTTGGCGGCGGGGCATCTGTCCGGCGTGTTGCTGGCGGCCGCACTCGTGCCCTATGCGCCGGGGCTGGCCCTGTGGGTGCTGGGGGTGGCGTTTGTGCCGCATCTGGCGCTGGGGCTGTGGGTGTTGAACGCCTATGTCCGCGGACCCGAGGAGGCGCGGGTCATCACGCCGGTCTGGCATCTGACCTTTGTGGGGTACATCCTTGCGCCCCTGACGCTGGTGCCGTTGGGGTATGACGGCTTGTCGACGGTCCTTCTGTTTGCCAGCCTTGCGATGGCGGGGATCATCTATGCCGCAAGTGCGGTGCAGCTGGTGCGGCGCGCGCCGCCTGCGCCGCTGCGGCCGTTGCTGGCCATCCATCTGGCGCCGGTCAGCCTTGGGGCCACGGTGTCGGCGATGCTGGGCTTGGGCGGGCTCGCGGTGGTGTTTGCGGTGTTGATGGTGGCGGTGCTGGCCGCGTTGCTGGTGGCCGGACGCTGGATCACCGAGGCGGGGTTTTCCGCGATGTGGGGGGCGTTCACCTTTCCGGCCGCAGCCTGTGCCAGTGCGCTGCTGGCGACCGGCTGGGCGGTGCCGGGGGTGCTGGCGCTGGCGGCGGCGAGCGGGATCATCCTGCCCATCGCCGCCAAGGTGATGCAGGCGTGGATGAAGGGCGGGCTGGCCATCAAGACCAACGCCGCGCAGGCCTGACAGCGCGCGCCCCGGCAAGGCGGCGTTAACGCGGGCGCGGCATGCTTCATCCCTCATCAACCATGAGGGCGGGCATGAAGACGGTGCGACAGATCGCCGAAGACATCGTGGGCCGGGAAGGCGGGTTCGTGAACGACCCCGACGATCCGGGCGGGGCGACGAACCACGGGGTCACGATTCACACGATTCGCAGGTTGGGGCTGGACCTGACGGGGGACGGCACGGTGGATGTGGCCGATGTGCGCGCGCTGACCCGCGCGCAGGCGGTGGACATCTACATCCGGCATTACTTCGACGCGCCGGGGTTGGGGCGGTTGCCCGAGTGCCTGCAGGCCAGCGTGTTCGACATGTTCGTGAACGCCGGGTCGAACGCCATCCGCATCCTGCAGCAGATGTTGGCGCGGATGGGGTTTGAAACCACGGTGGACGGGGTGCTGGGGCCGCAGACCGTGCGCCACGCCCATGCCGCGGCGGCGCGCGGGGCGCAGTTGCTGGCCGATGCCTATGGGGTGGAACGGCGCAGTTACTATTACCGGCTTGCCGACGGGCGACCGGCCAGCCGCAAATACGCGCGCCGCAAGGACGGCGGCAAGGGCGGGTGGATCCTGCGCGCCGAGGAATTCATCTCGCCCCGGTTCCATCTGTCCGAGGCCGAGCACCGCCGGAGGATTGCGGCATGGGGATGATCGCACGGGTGCTGGGCGGGCCGGGCGCGGTGACGGCGCTGGGACAGGCGGCGCGCGGCGTGGCCGAGGTGTTCACACCGAATGCCACGCGGGCGCTGGAACTGGCGCATGACAGCGGGCAGGCAGCGTTGGCGCAGCACGGGGCCGAATTCGTGCAGGCGCCGCAGGGGTGGTTCGACCATCTGGTGAACGGGCTGAACCGGCTGCCCCGCCCGATGCTGGCGCTGGGCACGCTGGGGCTGTTTGTCTATGCGATGGCCGACCCGGACGGGTTCGGGGTGCGGATGGCGGGGCTGGCGCTGGTGCCCGAACCGCTGTGGTGGCTGCTGGGTGCGATTGTGGCGTTCTATTTCGGTGCGCGCGAGACGCATTACCTGCGCCACCGGGCCGGTCCGGTGGCGGCGGGTGGTGCCGCTGCGGCCCTCGCAGGCGCGGATGCTGACGCAGGTGCGGGCGGCAGGGCCGGGCCGCGGACGGGCGCGGCGGCGGGGGATGACAACCCTGCACTGGCGCAGTGGATGCATCAGGCCGCTGACCGCTAAGTGCAGCCGCCGGCCCGCGCCCGGCACGGCGCGGCAGTTCCGCGCATGGACATTTCCGGTGCGGGCGTCATATCTGGGGCATGGAACACGAACAGGATATCCTTGTCGCCGGTGGCGGGCTGAACGGCCCGGCGCTGGCGTTGGCCTTGGCGCAGGCGGGGTTGCGGGTGACGGTGATCGACCCGCGCCCGGCGCAGGCGCGCGCGGATGCGGGGTTTGACGGGCGGGCCTATGCGCTGGCGCTGGCGTCGCAGCGGTTGCTGTCGGCGCTGGGGCTGTGGCAGGGCCTTGCACCGCTGGCGCAGCCGATCCGCGCCATCCGCACCAGCGACGGAGTGCCGCCCGAGGGTGCGGTGCCGTTCTTTCTGGGCTTCGATCAGGGCGAACTGGACGAGGGGCCGATGGGCTTCTTGCTGGAGGACCGGCATTTGTATGCGGCGTTTCTGGCCGCGATGGAGGCCGAGCCGCGCGTGACCTTGCGCGCCGGGGTCGCCGTGGTGGCGCAAGCGATAGAACCTGCCGGGGTGGCGGTGACGCTGGGAACCGGCGAGGTGCTGCGCGGCCGGGTGCTGGTGGGCTGCGACGGGCGCACGAGCGGGGTGGCGGCGCGTGCGGGCATTCGGCGCAGCGGTTGGGGGTATGACCAGACCGCGCTGGTGGGCGCGATCCGGCCCGAACGCCCGCATGAGGGGGTCGCGCATCAGATCTTTTTGCCGCAGGGTCCGCTGGCGATCTTGCCGCTGACCGAAGGGCGCGCGTCGATCGTGTGGTCGGAGCGGACGGCCGAGGCGCGGGTGATTGCCGCCTTGCCCGACGAGGCGTATCGCGCGTTGCTGGAGGCGCGGATCGGCCATGTCACCGGGCCGATCACGCTGGAGGGGCCAAGGTTCAGCTATCCGCTGACGCTGACGCTGGCCGAACGCTATGTGGCGCCCCGGCTGGCATTGGTGGGGGATGCCGCGCATGGGGTGCATCCGATTGCCGGGCAGGGGCTGAACCTGGGCCTGCGCGACGTGGCCGCGCTGGCGCAGGTGTTGGCCGAGGCGCGCAGCCGGGGCGAGGATATCGGCGCGCTGGATGTGCTGGAGCGGTATCAGCGCTGGCGGCGGTTCGATGCCACTGTGCTGGCGCTGGGGATGGACGCGGTGAACCGCCTGTTTTCCAATGACAATCCGCTGCTGAAGGTGGCGCGGGGACTGGGCATGCGGATGGTGGGCGCGCTTGCCGCGCCGCGCCGCGCCTTTATCCGCGAGGCGGCGGGCCTTGCGGGCGAGGTGCCGCGCCTGTTGACCGGGCAGCGGCTTTAGGCCAGCGGCGCGGGGCCGTGGGTCGGAGCCGGTCGCGCGCGGCGGCCCCCTCGAGGGGCCTTCGCGCGCTGCGGGGCCAGCCCCGCAAGCCCCGGCCGGAGGGCTGTCTGCCCTCCGGCGCCACCCGAGGATATTTCTGTCAGAGCGAAGCGGCCAGCAGGCCGGGCAGCGCCGACCAGTCGTCGAAGGCCAGCCGGTGCGGCAGGTCGGCGGCCGCGGCCGTGCGGTAGCCGCCGGTGAAAAGCGCAAAGGCGACGCCCGCGCGGGTTGCCGTTTCGGCATCCACGTCGCTGTCGCCCAGAAAGAGCGCCTGATGCGGGGCAAGGCCCAGCCCTGTCAGGGCGGCGTGCAGTGGCGCGGGGTCGGGTTTGACCACCGGCAGGGTATCGCCCCCGACCACCACGGCGAAAAGATCGGCCCAGCCGAGGCTTGCGAGCAGCGCGCGGGCCGGGGCTTCGGGTTTGTTGGTGCACAGCGCCAGCGGCAGGCCGGTGGCCGCGAAGGCAGAAAGCGCCGCCGCGACGCCGGGGTAGGGGCGCGTCAGGCTTGCGCCGTGTTCGTAGCGGGTGACAAACCGGCGGATCATCCGCGCGGTGCGGTCGGGCCGGGAGTCGCCCGATGCGGCACGCTCCATCCGGGACACGAAAACCGGGGCGCCGTTGCCGATGAAGCCGCGCGCCTGGGCGAAGGGCACCGGGGGCAGGCCTTCGGCCAGGAGCACCGCGTTGCCTGCGGCAACGATGTCGGGCGCGCTGTCGACCAGCGTGCCGTCAAGATCGAAGATCAGCGCGCGCCACATGGCGGGTGTCCTGCGGCCGCCGGGGGTGCCCCGGGCGGCCGCAGGGAACCTGATTACATGCGGGCCGCGACGGCTTCCCAGTTCACCAGCTTTTCGAGGAAGTTGGTCAGGTAGGCCGGGCGCTTGTTGCGGAAGTCGATGTAGTAGGAATGTTCCCACACATCGCAGCCCAGCAGCGCGGTCTGGCCAAAGCAGAGGGGGTTGACGCCGTTCTCGGTCTTGGTGACCTTGAGGCCGCCGTCCTGATCCCGGACCAGCCAGCACCAGCCCGAGCCGAACTGGCCTGCACCGGCGGCGGCGAAATCTTCCTTGAACTTGGCGACCGAGCCAAAGGATTCGGTCAGCGCCTTTTCAAGCGCGCCCGGCATCGCCTTGGCCTCGCCGGGGCCCATGATTTCCCAGAACAGGTTGTGGTTCCAGTGCTGGGACGCGTTGTTGAAGATGCCGTTCTGCGCCACGGCGCCCGGCTGGTAGGTGCCGCGCACGACGTCTTCAAGCGACTTGCCCGCCCATTCGGTGCCGGCGATCAGCTTGTTGCCGTTGTCGACATAGGCTTTGTGGTGCAGGTCGTGGTGATATTCGAGCGTTTCCCGCGACATCCCAAGCGGTGCCAGCGCGTCGTGGGCATAGGGCAGGTCGGGCAGGGTGAAGGCCATGGCGTTTCCTTTCGGGTTGATCGGCTGCCTTGAATAAGGGCTTTGAACGCGGCGAGGTCAAGGCCGCCCGGTCGGATGGCGGGCAGGGCCGGCTTTCGCGGTTGCGCCCCGTTGCGCCGTCGCGTGCCGGAGCATAGGCTTCGCGCGATATCCAAGGGAGGCTTGCCATGACCAGAACTTACGGTTTCGACACGTTGCAGGTGCATGCCGGCGCGCGGCCCGATCCGGCCACCGGCGCGCGTCAGGTGCCGATTTATCAGACCACCGCCTATGTCTTTCGCGATGCCGACCACGCCGCCGCGTTGTTCAACCTGCAGGAGGTCGGCTACATCTATTCGCGGCTGACCAATCCGACCGTATCGGCGTTGCAAGAACGCATCGCCACGCTGGAAGGCGGGGTGGGGGCGGTGTGCTGTTCTTCGGGCCATGCCGCGCAGATCATGGCGCTGTATCCCTTGATGGCGCCGGGGTGCAACATCGTTGCCTCCTCGCGGCTGTATGGCGGCACGATCACGCAGTTCTCGCAGGTGTTCAAGCGTTTCGGCTGGTCCACCACCTTTGTCGACACCGATGATCTGGACGCGGTGCGCGCGGCGATCACCGACACCACGCGTGCGATCTTCTGCGAGACGATCGCCAACCCCGGCGGCTATGTCACCGACCTGCGGGCGCTGGCCGACATTGCCGATGCGGCGGGCATTCCGCTGGTCGTGGACAACACCACCGCCACCCCCTACCTGTGCCGCCCGATCGAACATGGCGCGACGCTGGTGGTGCATTCGACCACCAAATACCTGACCGGCAACGGCACCGTCACCGGCGGCGCCATTGTCGATTCGGGCCGGTTCGACTGGTCGGCCTCGGGCAAGTTCCCGTCGCTGTCGGCGCCGGAGCCCGCCTATCACGGGCTGAAGTTCCACGAGACCTTTGGCCCGCTCGCCTTTACCTTCCACGGCATCGCCATCGGGTTGCGCGATCTGGGCATGACGATGAACCCGCAGGCGGCGCATTACACGCTGATGGGCATCGAGACGCTGAGCCTGCGGATGCAGCGCCATGTGGAGAACGCGGTGAAGGTGGCGAGCTGGCTGGAGGCGGACCCGCGGGTGGACTATGTGACCTACGCCGGGTTGCCGTCGTCGCCCTACCACGACCGCGCGAAGGCCGTGGTGCCCAAGGGCGCGGGCGCGCTGTTCACCTTTGCCGTCAAGGGGGGCTATGAGGCCTGCGTCCGGCTCGTCGACAGTCTGGAGTTGTTTTCCCACGTCGCCAACCTCGGCGATACGCGCAGCCTGATCATCCATTCCGCCAGCACCACCCACCGCCAGTTGACGCCCGACCAGCAAAAGGCCGCCGGGGCCGCGCCCAACGTGGTGCGGGTGTCGATCGGGATCGAGGATGCCGACGACATCATCGCCGACCTCGATCAGGCGCTGGCCAAGGCCACGGCCTGAGCCCGGTCGCGGGGCGCCGCAGCGGTGGCGCCCCGCCCCCTTCGCACGCCTTTCGCAGGCCCGATCGGGGGGCGGTGGAAAACAGCGCGGGTGGGATGAAAAAACCGCGCCCGGCCTCTTGCGCGCCCCGGCGTTTGTGTTTATCCCCCCTTCGCACGGCGCTGTGGTAGCTCAGTGGTAGAGCACACCCTTGGTAAGGGTGAGGTCGAGAGTTCAATCCTCTCTCACAGCACCATCTTTCCCTTTCAAGATGATGCAACGAAACCGCCGGGCGGGCCAAGGGGCCAGACCTGACTGAAGGTCGTTGCGCAAGGCGTTGTAAAACGGGTGGAAATCCGGTCGGGCCGGGGCGGCCTTGGGCCTGCGTGGGCGACGCCCCGCGGTGGGGCGCGCGCCTGCGGGGGGTCAGACCTTGTTGGCCATGCGCGAGGCGGAGGGGTGGCCTGTGGCGATGCGCGCGGCCTCCAGTTCTGCGATGCGCGCGTCGATATGGGTGCGGTCGGTCAGGCCATGGGGGTTTTCGCGCGTGGCCATGGTTTCGGCCACATGCAGCGCGCGTTCCTGAGCCACGGCGTAAAGGCGGCGCAGTTCCGCCAGCGGGTCGGCATCATCATCGGCGCGGATCGAAAGCCACGGGTAATCCTGATCCCGGACGACGACCAGAGCCGCCGACTGTTTGCCGCGCTTGTCGCCGCCGGCATCTTCGCCGGCCTGCATGGCGATCAGCAGGCGTTCGGCGAGGGGCTTGTCCATCGCCGCCTGATAGGCGCGCAGGGTTTCGGCAACCACCTGCGGCCCTTCAAGCATGTTCCCCGCGACCGACACGCCATCAGCCAGCAGGTGCCCAGCCCAGTCGATGCATTTGTCGCCGGTATAGGCGGCGCCCCGGCCTTGCGCGTCGATCAGGTGGAACTGCCGGTTGGGGTGGCCGTCATCGCGCCCGGTAAAGATCGGGATGAGGGCGGCGGGCGGCGCCCCGGCCTCGAGCAGGCGCAGGCCGTCGGGGCCGTAGGTGGGGTTGACGAAGGCCTGCGTGGCAATGGCGCCAACCCGGCCGCGCAGGTAGGGCACGGTGCCGCCGACGGCGAAGTAGCGGCTGGCGACGGCCACGCCCAGATGGCCGGTGGCGGGGTCACGGGCAACGATGGAATAGGTCATTGTCTCAGCGTCCTACGGCATAAGCCTGCATGAGGCGGGGGGTGGCGGCCGCGCGCAGCAGGCCGTCGGCATCCCGCCGGGCGGCGGTCATGCGGCCCACGGTCCAGGGGGCCGCTTCGGTGATGCGGTGGCCGCGGGCGCGCAGATCGTCCAGCACGGCGGCGCCAAGGCTGGTCTCGGCCACGATCATCCCCGGTTCGCGCGACCGGGGGTAGAAGCTGGACGG
>JAUXPG010000461.1 GCA_030683915.1 Gemmobacter sp. | reverse complement strand
TCTGTTCGATGGGATGCACGATCATCGGGTCGCCCCCTTGCAGCATCATCGGAAACAGCACCCGCTCTTCCTTTTGCATGTGGGCGTCCAGTTCGTCGTGCAGCGCAATCAACGCGTCGGCCAGACCCAGTGGCGCCTCCTCATGGTCGCCGTGCACCCGCTCGACCTTCTGCGCCAGCGGGATCAGCCATTCCAGTTCGTTCCGGTGCGTCTCGTGATAGCGGTGCAGGATATGGCCGACCAGCGCAGGCGTCGCCTCGGGCGCGTCCTGCCCGGCGGCATCGGCCAGTGCCTGCAATTCAGCCAACAGCGTTTCGGGCACATGGCCGGCCCGCAAGGCCGCGACCGACAGCGCGACGCCGCCGCCACAGCAAAAGCTGATGCCCTTGCGGCGGAACAGTTCCGCCGCGCCGGGCAGGTCGGCCGCGATGGCGCTGACGGTCATATCGGGGGATAGGTGGTGCATGTCGCTTCTCCTGTGATCAACGGCGGGGACCAGGCGGTGGCCTGAGGCGGGGCAAGGCGCAGCAGATCGACCGCGCGGGCGGCGATCTGGGCAGCAAAGTCCCCGGTGGTTTCGGGGCGCAGGTAAAAGGCGGGCACCGGCGGCAGGATGGTGCCACCCATTTCGGTAACCGCCGTCATGTTGCGCAGATGGGCCAGCGTCAGCGGGGCCTCGCGCGCCAGCAGGATCAGCGGGCGGCGTTCCTTCAACTGCACCCCGGCGGCGCGCGTCAGCAGGTTGTCGTCCAGCCCATGCGCGATCGCGGCAAGGCTGCGCATGGAACAGGGTGCCACGATCATGCCCGCCACCGGACAGGACCCCGACGCGATGCTGGCGCCCAGATCGCGGATCGGGTGCACCCGCGCCACCAACCCCACCAGCAGTTCCATCGCGTCAGGCCCGATTTCCAGCGCCAGCGTGCGCTCGGCCATCGGCGACAGCGTCAGATCCACCGTGACGCCAACCCGCCCGAGGACACGCGCGCATTCCAGCGCCAGCAGCGCGCCCGAGGCGCCAGAAACCCCAAGGATGACGCGGGCCATCATCGCCCCCCCGCCGCGTGGCGCGCCAGCAGATCGGCGGCAAAGGCAGCATCCTGCGGCCGCAGCGCCATGACCTGCCCCCAGTCGCGCGTGGTCTCCGCCCCGATCTTGGTGGTGGCGTCGATGCCGATCTTGCCGGCCAACCCCTCGCGGGGGCTGGCGAAATCCAGATAATCCATCGGAGTGGTGTCCAGCACCATCACATCGCGCGCGGGGTCCATCCGCGTGGCCAGCGCCCATGCGATGTCATCCCAACTGCGGGCGTTGATGTCGGCATCCACGACGACCACCATCTTTGTATAGCTGAACTGCGCCAGCATCCCCCACAGCGCCAGCATCACGCGCCGCGCCTGCCCCGGATAGCGTTTGTCGATGCTGACCACGGCAATCCGGTAGGAACAGGCGGCGGGCGGCAACCACAGGTCGCGCACCTCGGGGATCTGCGCGCGGATCACGGGCAAGGCCAGATCGTTGAACACCTCGCCTATGACCGAAGGTTCATCCGGCGGGCGCCCAGTGATGGTGGTCAGATACAGCGGGTCGCGGCGGTGGGTGATGGCGGAGGTCCGCATCACCGGAAACGGCTCCACCGCGTTGTAATACCCGGTGTGGTCGCCGAACGGCCCTTCGGGCGACGTTTCGCCGGGGTGGACCCACCCTTCGAGCATGATTTCGGCATGGGCGGGGACCAAAAGCGGCACGGTGCGCGCGGGCACCAGATCGGCGCGCGCACCGCGCAGGACACCGGAGAACGCAAGTTCCGACACCGTTTCGGGCAAGGGCAGCGCAGCGGCCAGCAGGGTCGCCGGGTCGGCGCCCAGCGCAATCGCCACGGGCATCGGTTCGTTGGCACGCGCCCATGTGCGGGCATGTGCCGCGCCGCCGCGATGGGCCAGCCAGCGCAGGATCAGCCGGTCCGGGCCCAGAACCTGCGCGCGATAGACGCCCAGATTGTAGCGCGCCACCTGTGCTGCCTCGGTGCCATGCGGCCGCGTGATGACCACCGGCCATGTGATCAGCGGCCCGGCATCGCCCGGCCACGGCGTCTGCACCGGCAGCTGCGTCAGATCGGGTGCGGCCGTCACTTGCTGCACCGCCCCCCGGCGCGCGATGTGCGGGCGCGTCAGCAAGGCCGCGCGCAGCATGGGCCAGCGCGACAGGGCATCACGCATCCCGTCCACCGGCGCCGGGGTGCGCAACCCGGCAAGGAAGTCCCCGAACTCGTGGATTTGCGCGCAGTCAAGGCCAAGCCCCGCCGCCACCCGCGCCTTGGTGCCAAACAGGTTCGCCACCACCGGCATCGCGGCCCGCGCGCCATCGTCGTGCCGCGCCGCATCGAACCGAAGCACCGGCCCGCCCCCCTGCAGCGCCGCCACCTGAACCGCCGTCATCTGGTGGCGCAACGCCACCGGATCGGCAATCCGCAGAAGGTCGCGCTGCGAATCGGCCCATTCCAGAAACGCACGCAGATCGGCAAAGACGGGCAAGGTGCGAATAGCGGTCTCCATCGGCAAGGCGGCTTGGGTCGGCCAACCGATACCAGCCCCGAACCGCAGGCCGGTTGATTTTTGTCAAGAATAGCCTGCCGGTCTGCGCATAGGCTGAGCGGGACGCCACTGCCGAGGACCCCATGAAGGACCCAAGACTACCGCATGCGCCGCGCGCCGTGGGGCTGGCCGCAGGGCTGCTGCCGCACGCCCCCGTCTCGCTTGCGCTGACCGCGCTGGCCCGCCAGTTGATGCGCCGCCACCCCGGACTGCACCGAAGGCTGGGCGTCCACGCCCGCCGCCGCTTCCTGCTTGACCTGACCGACCTGCCGTTCTTGCTGTTGCTGGAACCCGGCGGGGCGGCCCCGAAGGTGACTGCCTGCCCCCGCCGCCGCCCGCCCGCGCACGATACCCGGATCGCGGGGCTGACGGCGGCCTTTCTTGGCATGATGCACGGCAGCCTTGATGGCGACGCACTGTTCTTTTCCCGGGATCTGGTGATCGAGGGCGATACCGCCGCCGGTCTGGCCCTGCGCAACGCCATCGACGATGCCGAACTTGATCTGACTGTCGAACTGGGCGTTCTGGCACGGCCCTTGGCCCCGCTGCTGGCACGGATGCGGCCCACGGCGGAACGGCTCAGCGGGCTTGCCCTGCACCGGATGGACCAACCCGGCGGGCTGCGGCGATGATGGAACTCGTCTGTCCCGCCGGAACCCCCGCCGCCTTGCGCGCCGCTGTCGAAGCCGGCGCGCAGACGGTCTATTGCGGGTTTGCCGACGAAACCAACGCCCGCAATTTTCCCGGCCTGAACTTTGACCGCGCCGACATGGCAGCGGGCGTCGCCTTTGCCCATGCCCGCGGGGCCAAGGTGCTGGTGGCCATCAACACCTTTCCCCATGCGGGCGCCGAACACATCTGGCACACCGCGATTGCCGATGCCGAAACCGCTGGGGCGGATGCGGTCATTCTGG
>JAUXPG010000293.1 GCA_030683915.1 Gemmobacter sp. | reverse complement strand
ACAAAGCGGGGCACTGGGTCTGGGTGCTGGACTGCGGGCGCGTTGTCGAGCGGGATGCCAAGGGCAAGCCGGAACTGATGATCGGTATCCATCTCGATATTTCCGAGCGTCGCGAAAGCGAGGAGCGCATGAAAACCGTCTCGCTTGAGGTCGATCACCGCTCCAAGAACCTTCTGGCCGTGGTGCAGGCGCTTGTCTCCATCACCAACGCCGATGATGTCGCCGGGTTCAAGACGTCACTGCGCGGGCGGGTTGGCGCGCTTGGGCGGGCGCATGACCTGCTGTCGCAAAGCCGCTGGACAGGCACCGACCTGCAGACCGTCGCCCAAGAGGAACTGGGCTATTACATCGCGGACAAGGGCGATCAGATCACAGTCGATGGCCCCAAGTTGGTATTCGGCGCATCGGCCATTCAGGCGTTGTCGATGATCCTGCACGAACTTGCCACCAATGCTGCCA
Organism: Gemmobacter sp.; assembly: GCA_030683915.1. GTDB lineage: Bacteria > Pseudomonadota > Alphaproteobacteria > Rhodobacterales > Rhodobacteraceae > Wagnerdoeblera. The sequence goes on along the minus strand of JAUXPG010000293.1, from coordinate 8,283 downwards.
AGCATGGCGCCCTTGCGGACCCCGAAGGACGCCTGCGGCTGACATGGACCATTCCAGACGACGGTGGGCTGTTCGAAATCCATTGGGACGAGACGGTCAATCTGGAGGGGCGGCACACCGACCCCGTCGCGGGGTTCGGAACGCGGCTGATGACCATGCTGGTCAAGCAGCAACTGGGCGGCGAACTTGAGGTCGCGACCACGGACACCGGGCTGCGGTGCCGAATCCGGTTGCCGCGCGATCTGCTGGTCTGCCCCGGCGTCCGCCCTGCCCCGCCGCGCCCCCGCGCGACCGAACGGCGCCACGGGCCCGATGGCACAGGCGCGCGGGTGTTGCTTGTCGAGGATGAAGCCTTGATTGCAGCGGATGCGATGGAACGCCTTGAGGAGGCCGGTTTCATTGTCGCGGCCACGGCATCAAGCCTGCACGAGGCGGAACTGGCTGCAAAGACGGCCGATATCGACGCGGCGGTGCTGGATGTGAACCTGCGCGGCGAGCAAAGCTTTCCGGTGGCCGACATCCTGAATACCAGGGGTCTGCCGTTTGTCTTTGTCACCGGATATCAGGCCGCCGGGCTTTTTCCCGACAGATTCAAGGAAGCACAGGTGGTGCGAAAACCAGCACCGCCCGGAAGCCTGGAACAGGCGCTGCGGCAGGCCCTGACCCCGGAAGGCGCCGAGGAGTCACCACAGCCTATCGGCTGAACGGGCCGCGTGTCCTGCCAGCCAGCTGGCTCTCTATGGGCTTATTCCCGACTGCCGGATAGTGCGCCGAAACCTTGTCGACCAAAGGTCGGCAAGTTTGCGTTGATTCTGTCGACGAACTGTGTGCAAATGAATCTGCCGGGCACGCACCCGGCCCAAGCGCACCCAGAACGCGCGAGACAGGCAGAACGCCGCCAAGAACACGAAACTCTGACAGGAGGGATGAACCTTGAAGATCAAGACCAAAACAGGGGCGATGCTGGCACTGGCATCGGCGGCTTTCATCGGCACCGGCCTTGCCGGAACCCAAAGCACATCGGCGCAAGAGGTCAGCTGGCGCGCCGTCAGCCACCAATTGCCGGGCACCGCGCGCTTTGATGGCACCGTCCCGGTGTTTGCGGAATGCGTCGGCGCGGCTTCGGGCGGACGCATGCAGATTCAGGCGTTCGGCGGCGGTGTGCTGCTGCCCGTTGGCGAAACGCTGGACGCGGTCCGTGACGGAATCGTGGAAATGGGGCTGATCTGGGCAGGCTACTGGGCCGGCAAGAACCCGGTCTTCGCATTGGCCGGCAGCCGCCCCGGTGACCCGATCACCACGTTCAACGAAAGCTTCTATCGCGCCGAAAAGCTGTTTCCGATTGTCTCTGAAGCCTACAAGGCCGAAGGCGTGACCAGCCTTGGCGCGTTCGATTTCGGTCCGCCGGAGATTTTGAACTCGAACGTTGAAATCCGCAGCCTTGCAGATTTCAAGGGCAAGCGCGTGCGCGCGGGCGGTATCGGCGCCACGTTCTACAATACGCTGGGTGCGTCGGCGGTCACGCTGACCGGCACGGAAATCTATCAGGCGCTGCAGCTTGGCACCGTGGACATGGCCGAGTTCAACGACTGGCTGGTGAACAAGGAAATGGGCTTTCACGAGGTGACGAAGTTTGTCATCGAACCCGCGATGCACACGGGCGCGGTCGATGACAAGGACATGCTCGTAAATCCCGCCGCGTGGGAAAAGCTGCCCGAAGACCTCAAGCAGATTGTGCTGGCCTGCCGGGATCGCGCGCGGTTCCAGTCGGCTATCGCCTATGGCATCGGCACCGACCGTGCGCGCAAGGAATGGCTGGAAAGCGGTGTGCAGATCATCCAGCTGCCCGAGGCCGATGTCGCCGAGGCCCGGTTGATCGGCGCCCAGGTGATCCGCGACTTCGCCGCGAAGAACCCCCAGACTGCCGAATTCGTCCGCATCTATGCCGAGGTGCTGGCTGATCTGGGCCATACCGAAATGGCCGATCTGCTCAAGACCGGGCAATAATCGCCTGCCGTGCGGGGCTAACCTTCCGCACGGCACCCAAGCCCCCCTTGCACTGGCAATACCCCGACGGCGCCCGCGTCGTGCCGTTGGCTTGCATGCGAACCGGAACCGCAGATGAACGTTACCGACATCGGCATTTTCGGCATCGGCAGGCTGGGCGAGGCGCTGGCCCGCGCCGCGCTTGGCCTACCGGGCCTGCGCGCCGTGCATGTGACCCGCCGCAGTGCCGACCGGGTGGCGCGCTTGCAGGCCGCCGATGGCCGGGTGATACCCGGCGACCCTGCGGCGATACTGCTGGCGTGCGACATCATTCTGGTGGCCCTGCGCCCCGATGATGCGCGCCGGCTCCTTGGCGCGCTGCAGTTCGAAGGCCGCCACCATATCATCAGCGCGATGGCCGAGATCGGTCTGGACGAACTGCGCGATCTGACGCGCGGCGCAGGATCGGCGGCGCGGGTGCTTGCCATGCCATCCGTGGCCGACGGCGGGCAGTTGTTGCCGCTATTCCCGCACACCGCCGCCGCCGAGCACCTGTTCGGGGCGCGCAACCAATTCCTGCCGGTCGGATCTGAAGCCGAGTTGATGACCTTTTGGGCCATAACCGGCCTGCTGTCAGCCGCGATGATGACCGGCCAGGTTGCCGAAGGCTGGCTGGCGCGGGCGGGTGCGAACCCGTGCGACGCCACCGCCTATGCCCGCGCGATCTATTCCGACGTGCTGGCAGCCACCGCGCCGGGCTTTGCGGCAGGGATGGACCATGTGTCCACTCCCGGCGGCCTGAACGAGATGATGCGGGGCCGTCTGTCGGCCGCCGGGTTCGACCACGAAATCGAGGCAGGGTTGCAGGCGATCCATGACCGACTGATGGCGCGGCTGGTCCGCCCGCACACCCCAGACTGAAGCAACCAAAGGGAATTGCCGCATGGGCTGGTTCGTCCGCAGCATCGACTGGATTTCCGAACACACCGGGCGCCTTGCGGCGTGGCTGGTGGTGCCGCTGATCCTGACAATCGTCTACTCGGTTGTCGTGCGCTACTGGCTGGGCGGCGTGGTGCACTGGGCCTTCGAGATGTCGATCTTCTTTTACGGTGTCCTTGTGATGCTGGGCGGCGCCTTTACCCTGAAGCATCAGGCGCATGTCCGCGTTGATGTGCTGGCGCAGTATCTCGGGCCGCGCTGGCGGTTCGGGCTGGATCTGGCCAGCTTTGTCATGGTCATCGCGGTCTGCGGCCTGGTCGTGTGGATCGGCACGCGGTCGGCCTGGATGTCGACCCTGCGGCTGGAACGGTCGCCGCTTCAAACGCCCTTTGACCCGCAGATCTGGTGGTTCAAGTGGTTCATCCCGCTCGCTGCCGGGCTGATCGCGCTGCAATCGCTGGCCGAGATCGTCAAGGCCTGGCGCACCCTTGTCAAAACCTCGCAGGAGTAGACCGCGATGGATGCCAGCCTTTTGTCGCTCCTGATGTTCGCGGCGCTGTTCCTCGCCTTGGGGCTGGGGTTCCACATCTCCTTCAGCCTGCTCGGCATCGCGTTCGGGTTCGCCTATTTCCTGTGGGGCGGGATGGGCATGAACACCGTGGTGCTGGCGATCTGGGGGATGATGAACAACTTCCCGCTGATCGCGATTCCGCTGTTCATCTTCATGGCGATGATGCTGGAAAAGTCCGATCTGGTCGGCGACATCTACGACTGCTTCTACAAATGGTCGGGTGCGCTGCGCGGCGGGTTGGCGGTGGCGACCGTGTTGGTGGGCGCGATGATCGGCGCGGTGTCGGGGGTGGTCGCCGCAGGGGTCATCGGGCTGGGCGTGATCGCACGGCCTCAGATGGAACGGTTCGGCTATAACCAAGGCGTGAACCTTGGGTCGATTCTGGCGGGCGGCACGCTGGGCCAGATCATCCCGCCCAGCCTTGTGATGATCGTCTACAGCGCCGTTACCGGGCAATCGGTGGGAAAGCTTTTTGCCGCCGGGGTCGCTGCCGGTCTGTTGCTGGTCGTGCTGTTCAGCCTTTACATCCTGATCCGGTCCTTGCTGCAAAAGGATTTCTGCCCCCCCCTGCCCGTCGAGGAACGCGCCGGATGGGGCGAGAAAATCGCATCCTTGCGCGCGCTGATCCTGCCGGGCTTTCTGGTCGTGGCAACGGTCGGCTCGATCCTGTCGGGGCTTGCCACCCCGACCGAAGGCGCCGGGGTGGGCGCATTCGGCGCGGTGCTGTTCAGCGTGGTCACCGGGCGGTTCAAGCTGCACATCCTGAAGGCCAGCCTGTTCGAAACGCTGAAGGTGTCCAGCATGATCGCCTGGATGATCGGCGGCGCAACGGCGTTCAGTTCGGTCTTTGCCGCCATCGGGGGCAACAAGGTGATCGTGAACATCGCCATGAACATGCCCGGCGGGGAATGGGGCGTGCTGGTTGTGGCCATCGCCTTCATCTTCTTTCTGGGAATGTTTCTGGAAACGATGGCGATCATCATGTTGGCCGCGCCGATCCTGTCGCCCATCATCGTGCAGTTCGGGTTCGACCCGCTGTGGTGGGCGATCATCTTCATGACGCTGCTGCAATCGGCCTATATCACGCCGCCCTTTGGCGTGGCGCTGTTCTACCTCAAGGGGGTGACCCCGCCGCACATCCAGCTGACCGACATCTACCGGGCCAGCCTGCCGTTCATCGCGTTGCAGGTGCTTGCTGTCGGACTGATCATCTTTTTCCCGGCGCTGGGGCTTTGGCTGCCGCGGATGCTGTAACTGCGCGGCACGCCTGCGCAATCCGAACCGGAAGGAACCGACATGAAACCGACCATCTTCTCCGGGCTGATCCCGGCCTTGATGACCCCCTGCACCGCCGACCGTCAGCCTGATTTCGATGCCATGGTCCGCAAGGCGCAAGACCTGATGGGTCTTGGCATGTCGGCCATGGTCTATTGCGGGTCGATGGGCGACTGGCCTCTGTTGACCGACGCGCAACGCATGGAAGGGGTCGAGCGGCTGGTTGGCGCAGGCGTTCCGGTGATCGTGGGAACCGGCGCCATCAATTCGGCCAGCGCCGTTGCGCTGGCGGCGCATGCGGCGCGGGTCGGGGCGGCTGGGCTTATGGTCATTCCACGCGTGTTGTCGCGCGGATCATCCGTTGCGGCGCAGCGCGCGCATTTCAAGGCGATCCTGTCGGCAGCGCCCGACCTGCCTGCCGTCATTTACAACAGCCCCTATTACGGGTTCGAAACCAAGGCCGATCTGTTCTTCGATCTTCGGCGCGACCATCCCAATCTGGTGGGGTTCAAGGAATTCGGCGGCGCCGCCGCCATGACCTATGCGGCGGAACACATCACCAGCCATGACCCCGATGTGGTGCTTATGGTCGGGGTGGACACCTGTGTGGTCCATGGCTTCGTGAAATGCGGGGCAACCGGCGCCATCACCGGCATCGGCAACGTGCTGCCGCGCGAGACGCTGCATTTCATGGCCCTGGCCCAAGCCGCCGCCACCGGCGACGCGGCCGCCCGCCGCCGCGCGCACGAATTGGCCGAGGCGTTCGAGGTGCTGTCGCGCTTCGACGAAGGCGCCGACCTTGTGCTGTACTACAAATATCTGATGGTGCTCGAGGGCAACCCCGAATACACCCTGCATTTCAACCCGACCGATGCCCTGTCAGCCAGCCAGCGCGCGTTTGCCGAAACGCAGTTGCGGCAATTCAAGACATGGTATGCGGACTGGTCCGCTGCGGGCTGATCCCCCGGGGCGACACCCGTCGACAAGGTGCCGTCACATCACTAAGGTCGCGCGAAAACGGGGCTTGGGCAGGTATCATGGGTGAGATTCCCGACGAAGAGCACGAACAGGCACGGCAATCGCGCGGCAGCGGGTCGCGCCACGTCTATGACGTGCTCAAGCGCGAAATCCTGACACTGGCCCTCGCCCCCGGCAAGCCGCTGGACGAAACCTTGCTGGCGCACCGGTTTGGCATGTCGCGGTCCCCCATCCGCGAGGCATTGGTCCGCCTTTCGGCGGATGGTCTGGTCGAAATGCTGACCAACCGCTCCACCCTCGTGGCGCCGATCGACCTTGCCGGGTTTCCGCGCTATGTCGAGGCGCTGGATTTCCTGCAGCGCATCAACGCCCGTCTCGCCGCCCGCTTTCGCACCGAAACCGACCTGTCGCGGATGGAAACGCTGGTCCGTGCGTTTGACGAAGCGTGCCGCAACTTCGATCATCTGGAAATGTCTGCCACCAACCGTGATTTCCACATGGCCATCGCCGAAGCCGGGCGGAACCCCTATCTGGCGCGCAGCTACGGGCAGTTGCTGGACGAAGGCCGCCGCATCCTGCATCTGCATTTCGATTATCTGCAATCGGCCGAAACCGAAGGCATTCTGCATTCCGACCATTACGACATGATCGCAGCAGTCCGCGCGCAGGATGTCGAAGAGGCCGACCGTCTGGCCCACAAGCACACGCTGCAATTCCACGATGGTTTCATGCGGTTCCTTCGCGCGCGCTACGAAGACGATTTCCGCTTTGACCTGACAAGCCGCATGACCTGACGCAGGCCGCGCCATCGGCGGTCAGGCGGGCTGTCAGCCGCCCCATGTGTCCGACAGGGTGAATCCTTGGGGAAACGGGTCGGTCGGGTCCAGCCCGATCTGGCTGATGCCATAAATCCAGCACTGCCCGGACACACGGTTGCGGATCGCCTTGACGGGGCCGACCATGGTTTCCGCGACGAACTCGGTGGCAAATTCACCGCCGATGATCGACCGGGATATCACCACTTCGCCGGGCGCAACCCGCCCCCTTGCATGGCGGGCGGCCATGTTGGCGTTCGATCCCGTTCCACAAGGTGAACGGTCAACACGGCCCGGACGCAAGGTGGTGCAGGTGCGCAAGCCGCCATCCGCCTCGTCGCTGCGGAACATCACATAGGCAAGGCCATCCAGCGCCGGGATCGTCGGGTGCGGCGCCGGTTCGACGGCGGCGATGCGCGCGCGCAGATCAACCCCGGTCATCGCCAGTTGCCGCGCATGTTCGGGCGCAATGGTCAGGCCGATCTGCGCCACGTCGATCAGCGCATAGAACACCCCGCCAAAGCAAAGGTCATAGCGGATCGTCCCCCACTCCTTTGTCTCGATCGACGCATCCTGTCGGGCAACGAAAGATGCTGGCATGTCCAGCGTGACCTTGATCACCTTCCCGTCCCGGCAGGTTGCAGTCGCTTTCACCAGCCCGGCTGCGGTGTCAAAGGTGATCGTGCTTTCCGGTTCCGTCATCGCGATCATGCCGGTTTCCAGCAATGCCGTGGTCGCGCACATGGCGTTCGATCCGGACATCGCGTGCGCCTGATCAGGCTGCAGGATGATAAGCCCGACATCTGCCGCAGGGTCGCAGGCAGGCGTCAGCAGGCAGAACGACCCCGCCGGACCCGAACGCGGCTCCGAACACAGCCAGCGGCGAAGGCCGTCATCAACCCTGTTCAGATGGTGCAGTTTGTCGGCCACCGTAGCGCCGGGAATGTTCAGCACACCCCCCGTGATCACACGCCCGATCTCGCCCGCGCAATGCACGTCAACGGTCTGGAGGGTCCGGCCAAAGCGCATGAGTCAGCCTTTCAGATACCAGCCCCACGGCTGATCGCTGACCAGCCGGGTTACCTGTTTGGTTTCAAGATAGTTGTCCAGCCCCCAGCGCCCCAACTCGCGCCCGATGCCCGATTGCTTGTAGCCGCCCCAAGGCGCCTCGGTGAAGGTGGGCTGGCTGCAATTGATCCAGACGATCCCGGCGCGGAACGCCCGCGCCACCCGTTCGCAGCGTGCGTCATCAGCAGACATCACAGCGGCGGCCAGACCAAAGCGGGTGTCGTTGGCCAGAGTGACGGCTTCGGCCTCGGAATCGAAGGGACGGATGCAGACAACCGGCCCAAAGATTTCCTCGACCCATGCTTCAGCGGTCAGCGGAACATCGGTCAGCACCGTGGGGGCAACAAAGTAGCCCTTGGCGCGTCCTTCGGCCCGCCCGCCGCACGCCACGGTCGCGCCTTGGTCGCGGGCCCGGTCGATGAAGCCCAGCACCTTGAGGTACTGCGCCTCGTTCACCAGCGGCCCCAGCAAGGTGCCCGGTTCCAGACCGTTGCCAATGGGGATCTTGCGCGCCTCAGTCACCAGCCGGTCCAGCAGCGGGGCATACAGGCTGCGTTCCACCAGCACGCGGCTGGTGGCGGAACAGACCTGCCCTTGGTTCCAGAAGATGCCGAACATGATCCACTCGACCGCCTGTTCGATATCGCTGTC
>JAUXPG010000282.1 GCA_030683915.1 Gemmobacter sp. | reverse complement strand
GCCCGCATTCTTCGCTTGACGGGAAAACCCCCGATCAGGCCTACTTCAACCAGCCGATGCCAGAAGCGGTAGCGGCGTAACCGATGCGGAAAACCACTTAGAAAACGCCCGGAACCTGTTCAGATCAACCGAACCACCTCTCTGTTCGAGGTTATGTGGTATTTTATGCTTGAAACTCTATCGTAAATTTACATTGCGTCAAGAGGTTTGAACCGGCATCCTGTAGTCGGGAAAGAGGGGGCGCATGGCGAGAAAACCACTGCATGATCAAGGTGATGGCGCGGAGAAGGCGCTGGATTACCGCTGGCATCTGGCACAAAGCGCGGTCGAGATCGACACCACCGAACTGGAGTTCGCGCTGATGCGCAGTTTCGAAGGATTCGGGCGGTGGCAAACAGAATGCCTTGCCGCGGTTTGTGATCTGGCGGCGACCGGGCCGGAAAACGCCATGCTGCACGTCATACGCATGAACGAGCGGCCCAAGACGATCAAGGACGTGGCGCGGCTGACAAACCGCGACGATATTCCGAACATCCAGTATTCACTGCGCAAGCTGATCGGTGCGGGGCTTGTGATGCGCAAGGGGGCCGGGCGCAGCGGTGTGACCTATCAGGTGACCGAAGAAGGCCGCCGCGTGACCGATGATTATGGCGCGGTCCGTCGCCGCCTGTTGCTGGCTGCCATCCAGAACCTGCCGGGGTTTTCCGATCGGCTGGCCGAGGCGACACGCACGCTGAACCTGTTGTCCGGCATCTACGAGGAGGTGGCGCGCACCGCCGCCACCCATCGCCTTGGCCCCGATCCCCTTGTCCCGCCGCCGGAGTGACCGACAGGCAGCGGGGCGAGATCACACCGTATCGAGGTAGAGTTCCACGGTTTCCTCGGGGGTCAGTTCGGCCATGTAGTGCAGTTCCTGCCGCTTGGTCAGGATGTAGTTGCGCACCAGTTCCGGAGCAAACATCCGGCCGATGATGGGCGAGGCTTCGAACGCGTTGATCGCATCGGCCCAGCTTGCAGGCAGTTGCTGCAATTCCGGCATGGCATAGGCGTTGCCGGTGATCGGCGCCGGGGGTTCCTTGCCCGCCTCGATTCCGTTCAATGCGGCGCCCAGAATGGCCGCGAGCATCAGATAGGGGTTTACATCGCCCCCCGCGACCCGGTGTTCGATCCGCCGTGCCGCATTGCTGCCCGACGGCACCCGGACTGCGACGGTGCGGTTTTCGTAGCCCCAACAGATCGCCGTCGGAGCGTGCGACCCCGGCACCAGCCTGTCATAGCTGTTGGCATGCGGCGCGAACACCAGTGCGGAATCGTGCATCGCCTCAAGGCACCCGGCGATGGCGTGGCGCAAGATGGCGGTGCCTTCCGGGCCGCCATTGTCGAAGACGTTGCGGCCGGTTTCATCGATCAGGCTGAAATGGGTGTGCAGCCCGCTGCCGGAGTATTCCGGGTAGGGTTTGGCCATGAAACTGGCGGCAAAACCATGCCGCCGCGCCAACCCCTTGACCAGCATCTTGAACAGCCACGCGTCATCGGCGGCGCGCAGCGCGTCGTCGGTGTGCATCATGTTGATTTCAAACTGCCCCAGCCCCGTTTCCGAAATCGCGGTGTCGGCGGGGATGTCCATGGCCTCGCAGGCGTCGTAAAGGTCTGTAAAGAAGGTATCGAACGCATCAAGTGCACGGATCGACAGGGTTTCAGCCGCCTTCCGGCGTTTGCCCGACCGGGGCGAAGGCGGAACTTGCAAGGTCTTGCCGCTATCGTCGATCAGGAAAAACTCCAGCTCCATCGCAACCACCGGGGTCAGGCCACGGGCCTTGAACCCCTCGACCACAGCGCGCAGCGCATGGCGCGGGTCGCCTTCATAGGGCTGGCCGTTCTCGCGGAACATCCAGATCGGCAACAGCGCGGTTGGCGCCTCGAGCCAGGGCATCGGCATGAAGCCGCGTTCGGTTGGGCGCAGGATGCCGTCGGCATCGCCCATTTCGAACACCAGCGGGCTGTCTTCGATATCCTTGCCCCAGATGTCGTGCTTCATCAGCGACATGGGAAAGCGTGTGGCTTTCTTGATCACATTCTCGGCGAACCGCGCGGGACTGCGTTTGCCACGCGCCTGACCGTTCAGGTCGGCGGCGGCAACTCGGATGGTGCGCACTTGTGTTTGCTTGCGCAGCCAGGTTTGCAGGTCTTTCATCTGATGATCTGCGGCCGAAAGCGGAGCCTTGGCCGAGCCTCTCTTGGCAAATGCCGGTTGAGCCGCCGGTTGATCGCGCCATACAGCGCGGTAATCCCCAGGGTCGCCAGAATGAAGTAGGCGGCGATGATCGGATAGGCGACAAAGGGGTTGAACGTCTGGTCGGCGAAGTATCGGGCATAGTACAGCGCATCGCCCGATTGCTGCCAGGCCGGAAAGCCGGAAAAGAACACAAGCGTTGTGGCGTGGAACAAGAAGATCGCTTCGTTGGTGTAGCTGGGCCAGGACAGCCGCAGCATCGTGGGCCACGTGATGCGGCGAAACCGCGCCCAGCCGGTCAGGCCATAAGCGTCGGCAGCCTCCATATCACCCTTCGGCACCGAGCGCAGCGCACCATAGAAGATTTCTGCCGTATATGCCGAGGTATTGAGGAACAGCACGATCAGCGCGCCCAGCCACGCCCGCGTCAACGATCCGGTCGTCACCGACAGTTCCATGATGCCAAGGTTCAGCGTGCCGGTAACCTTGGGCAGTATCTGGAATGTCTCGTAGGCAAAGAAGAACTGGATGAACAGCGGCGACCCGCGGAAGACAAAGATGAAGGCGGTGGCCGGGGCGCGAAGGCCCCGCAGCGGGCTTGCCTTGGCCAGCGCAATGAGGGTGGCAAACCCGAACCCGAGTGTCACCGCAAACACGGCGAAATAGACATTCCAGATCATGCCAGACCCGATCAGCACGATCTGGTCGCATAGCGATATGTCTGCGCCCTTTGGCAACAGCTGCGCGCCATAGTCGCGCCCAAGCGCGCGCAAGCCATACTCGGTCAGGGATTCGGCGCAGGTTCTCATGCCGCCCCCGCCTTGCGCAGCGCTTCGCCCGCCGCTGTGGCCTGCCCCACCGACAGGCGGTTCTGCACCAGCCCGAACACCCGTTCGCTGCCCCATGTCAGCAGCAGGTAAAACACCAGCAACCCAAGGAAGTACCAAACCCGCCAGTCGGGGTGCGGATAGGCATAGATCTGGGTCTTTGACCCCCCGAGTTCACGCGCCCAGTAGACGATGTCCTGAATCCCCAGCAAAAACAGCAGCGGCGTCGCCTTTACAAGGATCATCCACAGGTTGCTGAGGCCCGGTAATGCATAGACCCACATCTGCGGGAGGATCACACGGCGGAACGCCTGGGCACGGGTCATGCCGTAGCTTTCTGCGGTTTCCACCTGGGCGCGGGGTACTGCGGCCATCGCGCCCGCCAGCGTGTTGGCAGCAAAGGCGCCGAACACCAGCGAAAACGCCAGCAGCGCCAACCCGAAAGCATAGGCATCATGCGCGAGTTTCGGCGCCGAGGACGGCGGCATTTTCGCTTGGGCGCAGACCACGAAATCTGCCCCGCGACGCACGGGTTCGGTCCAGTCGCTGCATCTGGTGACGTGCAACAGGTATTCGATGCCCTGATCCACCGCGATGGGCACAAACAGGAAAAACACGATGTCGGGCACGCCGCGCACCATCGCGATATACCCCTTGCCCAGCCACGCCACCGGCAGGACGTGTGACCGCGCCATCACCGCGCCGCCAAACCCGAAGGCAAGCGCCGATGGCGCGGCCAAGACCAGCAGCAAAAGCACGGTCAGCACGGACCAGTACATCGCCAAATGCGTGCCCGAGGTCAGGTAGCACGCAAACCAAGCGGCCCCTTCCAGCGATTTCGGATCCGTGCAGAAGGCGAACATCAGCGCAGGCCCCCGGACGCATCGATTGGCGGAAAGCGGCGGATGATCTTGCGTGCTGCCCCGGTTGGCCAGTCGGCGGTGATGCAGGGGGCACCCAGCGTTCCTTCGGGATGCGCGCGATGCAGCGCGCGTGCGGCCTCAAGGTCGCCCGCCGGTGCGAAGGTTTGCCATGACGGGTCATCGCCGTTGTCCCAGTCAATGGCGTCGGAATAGTCTTGCAGCCAGTGAAATCCGCAGCAGGTGCAGCGCACAATGCGGCGCGCGTGGTGGGAGCTTTCACTTAGGACTTCGACCAGTACATATGCCTTTCCGGGCGCCAACGTCTCCGCCGTGGGGTCTGTCCACATCTTGCAACTGTCGGGCGCGGAAACCATGGGTCCACCACATGCGGCCCGGGCGGCGGCGGATGCGCCGCCCGGATTCCTGTCCTTAGAACTTCGGCGATTCGGCGCCGAACCACTTTTCAATCAGCACGTTCAGGCTGCCGTCTGCCTTCATGCTGCTGATGGCGGTGTCGAACTTGCCGCGCAGTTCAGCATCGGACTGGCGCAGGCCCATCCCCACGCCGCCGCCGAGCGCCACGTCTTCGCCCACGAACACCAGCTGGCCGTTCGATTCGTCGACGATGGGCTTCAGGAAGTCCTTGTCGGCGAACACCGC
>JAUXPG010000176.1 GCA_030683915.1 Gemmobacter sp. | reverse complement strand
GGAGGAGGCGGGGGTTGCCACCCCCGCACCCCCGCCCCAAGGGGGCCACCCGCCCCCTTGGGAAACCCCGGACGGCGCGTGACGGCCAAGGTCAGGGGCGCGGGGGTCAGAGCCGCCCTGCGGCCTGCACCGAGGAAAGCCAACTGTGCAGCAACGCCACGGACACGGGTTCGTCCAGAAACGGGATATGCGCGCGGTCCGGCACCTCGGCGAACATGAGGTCGGGGCGGCGGGCTCGCATTTCGGCCACCACCGCGGGGCTGAGCAGGTCGCTGTTGGCGCCGCGCAGCAGCGCAAGCGGCAGGCCTGCGCAGGCGTCGAACAAGGGCCAGAGGTCGGGCGGGGTGCCTTCGAACGCGGCGAGGAAGCTGTCGCGCAGCGCGGGGTCATAGTTGATCCTGAGCCCGCCCTTCCCATCGGGCTGGGCGTGGCGCTGCGCCTCTTCCAGCCAGCGGCTTTCGGGCACGTTGTCCATGCCGGGGTTGCCTGCCGGGAGCGCGCGGGCGAAGGCCTCGACCGTCTTGGCCGCCGGGTTGCGACCGACGTAATCCTTGATGCGGGCCAAACCCTCCCATTCCAGTTGCGGGCCGACATCGTTGAGGCATAGCCCGGCCAGCCGGTCATGTGCGACGGCGCCGAGGAACATCCCGATCATCCCGCCCCGCGAGGTCCCGAGCACCGCGGCGCGCGCAAGGCCCAGATGATCGAGCAGCTCCAGCGCATCGCGCCCTTCGCGCGGGACGGTGTAGGTGGCGGCGCCGGTCCAGTCGGACTGGCCACGCCCGCGATAATCCATGCGGATCACCCGCCAGCCCGGCGGCAGGTGCGGCAGCATGTAGTCAAAATCGGTGGCGTTGCGGGTCAGGCCCGACAGGCACAGCAGCGGCAGCCCTTCGCCGGTGTCGGCAAAGGCGATGGTGGCGCCGTCGCTGGCGGCAAAGCGGTGCATCCGGGTCATTCGGGCCTCAGGAGTTCGGGCAGCGGGGAGAGGTCGGGGAGCACAAGCGCCGGGCGGTGGGGCAGCCGGTCGACCGGGGCGGCGCCACGGTTGACCCAGATGGCGTGGAAGCCAAAGCGCGCGGCCCCGGAGGCATCCCAACCATTCGACGACACAAAGGCCGCCGCGCCGGGCGCGATGCCCAGCCGGTCGCAGGCAAGCGCATAGACGCGGGCATCGGGTTTGAACACGCCCACATCCTCGACCGACAGCACCGCCACGAGATGCGCCCCGATCCCCGCCGAGGCGACGGCCGACGCAAGCATGCCCGGCGCACCGTTTGACAGGATCGCACAGTCGACGCCGCGCGCGGTGAGCGTGGCCAGCATGGCGGGCACCTCGGGGAAGGCATCGAGCCGGTCATAAAGCGCCATCAGCGGGCTGTGCAGTGCGGCCGGCAGGCCGTGGCGTTCCAGCGTCCAGTCCAGCGCCTCGGCGGTCACGGCGCGGAAATCGGTGTGGTCCCCCATGATGGCCCGCAGCCACGTGTATTCGAGCTGCTTGCGGCGCCAGTCTTCGGCCATGGCCTGCCAGATGTCGCGCAGGGCGGGGTCCTGCGCCGCAAGGCGGCGCGCGGCTGCGGACACGTCAAAGAGCGTGCCATACGCGTCAAAGATGCAATGGGTCAGGGTATGGGTCATGGCTGCCAAGGTGGCATGCAACGCGGGCGGCGAAAAGCCCCGATCAGGGGTTGCGGCGCAGACGGATCACCACATCGACGCGCGTGACCTCAGTCCCGTCGGGCGCCTTGGGCAGGCTGACGATCTTGAGCCCCTCGGACGGTGCGTCGGTCAGTTCAGCGGTGTCTTCCCAGAAGAAATGCGGATGGTCGTCCACCCGCGTGTCGAAATAGCTGCGCGCGCCGTCGACGGTGACTTCCTGCATCAGCCCCGCGTCGCAGAACGCCTTGAGCGTGTTGTAGACCGTGGCGAGCGACACCTTTTCGCCGGTGCCCTGCGTGGCGGCATAAAGGCTTTCGGCGGTGACATGCCGGTCATTGCCATCGCCCACCAGAAGCGCCGCAAGGGTCTGGCGCTGGCGGGTCGGGCGCAGCCCCACGCGCGCAAGCCAAAGCACGCCGCGATCCAGCGCATCAGGGGTCATGGAGGCGAGAGCGTCATACATGAAAAAAGACATAGGCCCGGCCCAAAGCTTTTTCAATCATGATTTGCCGCAAGCGAACTGCCCTTCACAGACAGGTGCGTTGGGACCATAGTGGCGAGGCACAAGGGGAACCGGCATGTCGATCCTGTTTCTGGTCATCGTCGGGGCGGCTGCGGGGTTTCTGGCCACGCGGCTGATGAAGGTGGATGCCGATGTGCCCACCACCATCGCCATCGGCATCTTCGGCGCGCTGGTCGGCGGGTTGGTGCTGCGCGCGCTGATCACCATGGCCGGGTGGGCGGCGGGGTTCGTGGGCGCGGTGATGGGGGCGATGGTGCTGATCTGGCTGTGGCGGATGTGGACAACCCGGCGCTAGGCGGCGTCAGCGGGCCCAG
Source organism: Gemmobacter sp. (assembly GCA_030683915.1). Classification (GTDB taxonomy): domain Bacteria; phylum Pseudomonadota; class Alphaproteobacteria; order Rhodobacterales; family Rhodobacteraceae; genus Wagnerdoeblera. The sequence continues at coordinate 1,692 of JAUXPG010000176.1, read as the reverse complement.
AACCGCGCGGTGAACAGCACATAGACCGACAAAAGCTCCAGCCGGCCCACCAGCATCCCCGCGATCATCAGCCACTTCGCGCTGCCGGGAAACTCCACGACCGACCCGGTGGCCCCGACCTCGGGGCCAAAGGCGGGGCCGATGTTGGCGATGGCGGTCCACGCCGCCGTCAGCGCGGTGCGGGGGGCAAGCCCGGTCATGCCGAGCGCGACGGCCAGCACCCCGAAGCTGAGCACGAACAGCGTAAAGAACACGATGACCGAATTCGTCACGTCCTGTTCGACCGTCCGACCATCAAGGCGCAGGGGTTGCACCGCATAGGGCATCAACAGGCGGCGGATCTGGGTGCGGATGGCGGCGAACATCACCTGATAGCGGAACACCTTGACCGAACATCCGGTGGACGAGGTGCAGCCGCCGATGAACCCGACGATCAGCAGCACGATAAACGGCATGTGCCCCCATGCCGTGACATCGCCGCTGCCAAAGCCGGTGCCGCTGAAGATGGAAATCACGTTGAACACCGAATCATGCACCGAACGCGCCAGCGGTTCGTGCTGGACCAGCACACGCCATGCGACGACGGCGACGATGGCGTAGAGCGTCCAGCGCAGATAGGTCCGCACCTGCCCGTCCCGCCAGAGCGGCAGCGCCTGACCCTGCAGCATCTGGACGTAGCGGATGAAGGGGAACGTCGCCAGCAGCATGAAGGCCGAAGCGGTGTAGTGCAACGCATCGGAAAATTCGGTGAACGACGAGTCGCGGTTGGAAAATCCGCCGGTGGCAAGGGTGCTGAGCGCGTGGACCACCGCCTCGAACCCGTCCATGCCCAGCGCCCAGTAGGCCAGCGCGCAGGCGATGGTGAGGACAACATAGATCTGCACCAGTGCCGCCGAGATATCGAGCGCGCGGGGCAGCACCTTGCCCAGCGTGTCGAACCCTTCGGCACGGAAGAACTGCATCCCCCCGACCTTCATTACCGGCAGGAAGATCAGCGCGACGATGACAATGCCAAGCCCGCCCAGCCATTGCAGCATCGCGCGCCACAGGTTGGCGCCGGGCGGCAGGGCATCAAGCCCCGAGATCACGGTGGTGCCCGTTGTGGTCATGCCCGAGACGGATTCGAACACCGCATTGGTCAGGCCCAGCCCCGGCGCGCCGATGATCAACGGCAGGGCGCCGAACGCGGGAAGCACGATCCAGACGCCGGTGGTCAGCACGAAGGATTGCCGAAGGGTCAGGCCCGCCCCGGTGGCGTTGGCGCAGGCGAGTGTCAAAAGGGCGCCGGACAATCCGGTGATCACCGCCGATTCCGCGAACGCCGCCCAGTTGTCGCTGCCCGACGCCCAGTCAAGGACAAGCGGAAACAGCATCAGCGCGCCCATCGTCGCGGTCAGCAGGCCGATCACATATCCGACAGGGCGCAGGTCCAGCATGACGGCAGGCTTGGCGCGGGGGCGCGCGGCTGTCAAGCGCCGGGCGCCCGTGACAGGTCAGCCGTGTTTGAGCAGGCGCTGCTTCTGGCGGCCCCAGTCGCGCTTGGCCTCGGTTTCGCGCTTGTCTGCCGCTTTCTTGCCCTTGGCCACACCGAGCGACAGTTTCACCCGGCCCTTTTCGTTGAAATACAGCCGCAGCGGAACGATGGTCATGCCTTCGCGTCCAACGGCCTGCCACAACCGGGCCAGTTCGCGC
>JAUXPG010000219.1 GCA_030683915.1 Gemmobacter sp. | reverse complement strand
CCGCCTCGGCGGCGGCAACGGCCTGTTCGGCAATGCTGTCGGGCGTGACGGGCAGCGCGTCGGACATGGTGGGCGTATGGATCGCCCCGGTGATGGCGCAGGTGATGATGGTTTTCGTGCGGGCCATGGTCAGTCCTCCAGCAGCGCGACGGCGCGTGTGAATCCGGCGGACCCGCCCTTCAGCTTTACCGGAAAGCAGGCGACGGTGAATCCATGGTCCGGCAGCGTGTCAAGGTTGGCCAGCTTTTCCAGATGGCAGTACCCGGTCTGCATGCTGGCGCGGTGGCCTTCCCAGATGATCGACGGGTCGCGCGTTTCAGCCCAGCGCCGGGCGGTGTGCAGGAATGGCGCGTCCCATGACCACGCATCGGTGCCGGTCACGCGCACCCCGCGCTCCAGCAGCCACAGGGTCGCCTCGCGCCCCATGCCGCAGCCGGTGTGGATGTAATCGGCGCCGCCATAGGCTGCCCCTGCGGCGGTGTTGACCAGCACGATGTCATAAGGGCGCAGGTCGTGCCCGATCCGGTCCAGTTCCGCCGCGACCTCGGTGGCGCTGACAACATGGCCGTCGGGCAGATGGCGGAAATCCAGCCGCACGCCGGGGCGAAAGCACCAGTCGAGCGGCACCTCGTCGATGGTGATGGCGCGCTGGCCGCCATCCATCGTGGAGTGGTGATGATAGGGCGCATCCAGATGCGTGCCGTTGTGCGACCAGATGTTCAGACGCTCGACCGACCAGCCTTCACCGCCGGGCAGGTCTTCGGCCCTGAGGCCGGGAAAGAACGCCATGACCTGCGGCGCGGTCTGATCGTGGGTCATATAGTCGATCTGCGGCAACAGCACCGGCGGGTCCGAGGCGACCCCTGCTTCGAGCGGCACCGACAGGTCGATAAAGCGCATGGCCCGGTCCTTTCGTGGCAAACGCCGGCCCGGCAGGCGCGCCGGGCCGGCTGGCAATACGTTAGCAGACCTCGAACAAGGCCGCGGCCCCCATGCCGCCACCGATGCACATCGACACGACGACATGTTTCGCCCCGCGACGGCGCCCTTCGATCAGCGCATGCCCGGCCATCCGCGCGCCTGTCATGCCGTAGGGATGACCGATCGAAATGGCACCGCCGTTCACGTTGTAAATCGCGGGGTCGATGCCCAAATGGTCGCGGCAGTAAAGCGCCTGACAGGCAAAGGCCTCGTTCAGTTCCCACAGCCCGATGTCCTGCACCTTCAGCCCGTGCCGGTCGAGCAACCGGGGAATGGCATAGATCGGGCCGATGCCCATTTCCTCGGGCGCGCAGCCTGCCACTTCCATCCCGCGATAGATGCCAAGCGGCGCAAGGCCACGGCGCGCGGCCTCGGATTCGGACATCAGCACCATTGCGCTGGCTCCGTCGGACAACTGGCTTGCGTTGCCGGCCGTGACCAGACCGCCTTCGATGACCGGGGCCAGACCGGCCAACGATTCGCGCGTGGTATCGGCCCGGTTGCCCTCGTCCCGGTCCAGAACGATGTCGCGCAGGCTGGTTTCGCCGGTGGCCTTGTCCTTGACGGCCATCCGGGTGGCAAAGGGCACGATTTCATCCGAGAACCGGCCCGCCGCCTGCGCCGCTGCAGTGCGCTGCTGCGAGGTCAGCGCGTAGTCGTCCTGCGCCTCGCGGCTGATCCCGTACTTTGCCACCACGAATTCGGCGGTCTTGAGCATCGGCATGTAGGCATGCGGCACATGGGCGGTCACCGACGGGTCCTTTGCGGCCATCGCCGCCTCGAAGTACGGGCCCTGCACGGCGCTGATGTTGTCCTGCCCGCCTGCCAGAACGATGTGGCGCCCTTCGGACCGGATCAGCCCGGCGGCAATGGCAATCGCCATCAGGCCGGACGAACATTGCCGGTCGATGGTCTGGGCCGGAACCGTCACCGGCAGACCGGCGGCAAACACCGCGTTACGCGCAAGGTTCATCCCTGCGGTGCCCGACGCCAGCACGGTGCCGATGACCGCATCCTCCACCTCGGCCCCTTCCAGCCCGGCGCGGGTGACGGCATGGGCAATGGCATGGCCGGTCATGGTGGGCGACAGCGTGGCATTCAGCGCGCCGCGAAAGGCCCGGCCGATGCCGGTGCGGGCGGTGGAGACGATGACGGCATTCTGCATGGGGTAACCTTTCGGAAAGGATCAGACGAGCGAAGGGATGAACAGGACAAGCTGCGGAAAGGCGATCATTGCGCCCAGCAGGACCAGGTCCATGGCAAAGAACCACAGGATGCCGCGGAACACGGTACCGGTGGGCGCGGTCGGCCCGACGGTCGACGACAGCACAAAGACGTTCATCCCGATGGGCGGTGTGATCATGCCGATTTCCAGCAGTTTGACCACGAAAACGCCGAACCAGATGGGGTGGATGCCCGCAGCATCGACCAGCGGCAGCAGGATGGGCAGGGTGATGAGCATGGCGCCGATGGGTTCAAGGAACAGCCCCAGCACAAGATAGACGCAGGCGATTGCCACCAAAAGCAGGACGGGGCTGGCGCCAAGTTCGCCGACGATGTCGGTGATGGCGATGCCGATGCCCGACAGCGTCAGGAACCGGGTCAGCATGCTGGCGCCGATGATCACGATGAACAGGCTGCCGCAGGTGACCAGCGTTTCCGTGACCGCAAGCCGCAGGCCGCGCCAGCCAAGGCTGCGCTGCGCCAGCGCGACCACCAGCGACAGCAAGGCCCCGACCGCCCCGGCCTGCGTCGCCGTGAACAGCCCGCCAAAGAGCCCGCCCAACACGCCCACCATCAGCAGGATCACCGGCGCGGCCTGTTTCAGCGCCGCCAGCTTTTCCCCCAGCGGAACGGTTTCCTTGATCGACGGCGCAAGCGCGGGGTTCAGCCACACCCGCAGCAAGATCACCCCGACATAGGCCGCCGAGGTCAGAATTCCGATGCCAAGGCCGCCCAGAAACAGCGCGTTGATCGGTTCCTGCGCGATCACGCCGAAGACGATCAGCAGGATGCTCGGCGGGATCAGCGCCCCCACCGTGCCTGCCGCCGCGACCGTGCCGGTGGCCAGCCGCACGTCATAGCCAAAGCGCATCATCTCGGGCACCGCGACCTTGCCCATCGCCGCCGCGCAAGCGACCGACGACCCGGTGACCGCCGCAAAGCCCGAGCAGCCAAAGACCGACGCAATGGCCAGCCCGCCCGGCAACCGCGCCAACCACAGCCGCGCCGCATCAAAGATGCCGCGCGTCATGCCGGCGTGGAAGCAGATATAGCCCATCAGCACGAACATCGGCACCGAACTCAGCGTCCAGTTCGCAATGAAGGTGTGCGGCACGACCTTGAGCATGCCCCAGGCCCCGTTGAACCCGACGATGGCCTGCAGACCGAAGAACGACACCAGAATCAGGGCGACGCCGATATGCATGTTGGCCGCAATCAGCAGCAGAAGCCCCCCGATGCCGACCAGTCCGATCATCATTTCAGACATCGCGCACCCCCGGCCGCAGCCCGTTCGCCACCGCAGGATCGCGCCCCGCCAGTATCAGCAAAGATTTCGCCACCAAAAGCAGCGCCATGGCCCCAAAGCCCGCCGGCACCAGAAAAAACGACGGCCAGACCGAGATACGGCTGGTCTGTTCCACCATATACGCCCCGATTGCCAGCTTCGCGTTGGCCTGCTCCCAGGCCTGCTGCGTCAGCATGAGATAGACCCCGGTCATCACCAGGGTCACGCCTGCCCGCAACGCGCGCTGCACCACGCGCGGCAAAAGATCGGTGATCAGGGTGATCGCAATGTGCGACCCGCGCCGTTCGGCCGCTAGGATTGGCAGGTAGGCGACGGCGATCATGTAGTATTGCGTCACGATGGCGCTGGTGGTGCCAAAGGGCGCGTTCCACAGCAGACTGGCGGTGATGTCTGCACTGATGTGCAGCATCATCGCCAGCAGCGCCACCGCCGCAAGCGACAGAAGGGCCCGGTCCACCCATCGGATACCCGTGGCAAGCATGTCCGGTAGCATGATCCGAGCCCTCCGTTAGGTTTGCGTCACATGCCGAAGGTGGCGGCGTCGAGCTTGGAGTAGATCTCGGCGCGGAACACTTCGGCGATCTGTTCGGCGGTCCACTCACGGTCGGCCGGCAGCAGGGCCTCCCAACGGGCAACAAGCTCGCGGAAGCGCGCGATCTTGGCTTCGGCATCCTGGATGCCGTGGGTATCGGCTGCGATCTTGGCGATATTGGCCAAGTCCGCCTCGACCGCCGCCTGTGCCGCGGCCTTCAGCTCGGGGCTGGCAGTGCTGACGACCTTGCCCGAGGCGCGGGCCTCCTCCACGTTCCTGGCCACGTCGGTCACGAACTTCCAGGTGGTCGTCGCGTTGCCAAGGGCGGCGGCATCCATCCAGGCCCGGCGCTGTTCGGTGGTCAGCGACCGCCACGTGTCGCGGTTGATGCTGGTCAGATCAAGGCCGTGCACCGTGCCGCCCGGCACATCCAGCGTGACATGGGTGGCCACGTCCTTGAGGCGGATGGAGGTAAGTTCGGTCGGCGCGTTCATCGCACCGTCGATGGTGCGCTGGGACATCGCCTCGAAAATCTCGTTGCCCGGGATGCTGACGCCGACCGCACCCATGGCGGCGGCCCAACGCGACCAGGCCCCCCCGGCGGCGCGCAGCTTCTTGCCCTTCATCTCCTCAGGCGTGGTCATGGGCGAAGACCCGAGAATCGCATAGGCCCCGGTCGAGGCATTGCCCAGCGGCACGATGTTGGAGGCAAGCCGTTCTGCCACGCAGGGTTCGCAGGTCAGGATGTATTCGCTCATCGCGCCCGCCATCGCATAGGAGTTGACCCCCAGCATCGCCAGTTCGATGGGCAGTTGCGTTTCGCGCAGGTCGGCGGCGTGGAAGTTCAGCACCATATAGCCTGCATCCACGATCCCGTCGCGCACGCCGCCGAAGGTTTGCACCATATCGAGCAGCGACGGCGGGAAAATCTTGACCGTCAGTTCATTGTTCGTGCGCGCGGCCAGATCGGCGGCAAAGGCATCGGCGCCGACGTTGGCGGGGCCACCGGGCGGCACGCCGACCACAAGGCGCAGTTCGCGTGCATGGGCCGTACCGGCAGCCATCAGCGCGGCCACGACGGCGGCGCTCTGGCACAGGGTCTTCAGGTGTCCGAACATAGTTTCCTCCCTTGGGTCCGGCGCCTGTTGTCGCCGGGATTGGCCGCCGCACCTGCGGCAGCCGGTTGCAGCGCCCTGCCGTCAGGTTCCTGTCCAGACGGGTGGGCGTTTCTCGACAAAGGCGCGCGCGCCTTCGCGCGCGTCCTCGGATGCGATCACCGGTTCCAGCGCGGCATCCTGCCGGGACCACAGGTCATCGGCAGGCCATCGCGGGCCCTCGGCCACCAGCCGCTTGCTGGCGATCAGTGCGAGCGGGGCGTTGGCAGCAATGTCGTCGGCCAGCGCCAGCGCCGTCTCCAGCGCGGTGCCAGCCGGGCACAGACGGTTGACCATGCCCCAGCGCGCGGCCTCGGCGGCGGGCATCATCCGGCCCGTCAGTGCCAGTTCCATCGCCAGCGGGCGTGGCAGCCGTTCGGGCAGGCGCAGCAACCCGCCCGACCCTGCGATCAGCCCGCGCTTCACCTCGGGCAGGCCGAAGGTCGCGGTGTCCGACGCCACCAGCAGGTCACAGGCCAGCGCGAGTTCAAAGCCCCCCGCCAGGGCATAACCTTCGACGGCGGCGATCAACGGCTTTTGGGGCGGGGCACTGGTCAGCCCGGCCAGACCCCGGCCCGGAAGTTCCACCCGTTCGCCGGCCAAGAACGCCTTCAGGTCCATGCCGGCGCAGAAATGCGCGCCCGCCCCGGCCAGAATGCCGACCGACAGACCAGCCTCGGCATCCAGTCGGTCCAGCGCGTCGGCCACCGCCTGCGAGGTAGCCCGGTCGATCGCGTTGCGCCGGTCGGGGCGGTTGAGCGTGATGATCAGCACGCGTTCGCGTGCTTCCACAAGAACCGTGGTCATGTTGCCCCCCTGACGCGCGCCCACAGGCCCATGCGGTCGCGAATGACCCGGCCCTCGACCACGCGGCCCGCCTGCACCCGCACAAGGCCGTTGACATCCAGTGTGCTCGCTACCGGCCCATTGGCACCGGGGAGCCCGGCGCGGTAGGTGCCGTGCTGCCGGATGTTGAACGCCACCCAGTCACCCGAGACATGGAACACCGCGCCGTCATCCCCTGTCACGTCGAACTGCAGGGGGGTGCCGGTGATGTGATCGTCATCGCAGCGTATGGCGGCATCCTTGGGCCAGCCACCATCCAGCCAGCGGAGCACCGCATCGGCGGCGCCCGGCGCGGGCGGTTCGGCCTGCACATCCCATGGCGCGGGGCACGGCGGGTCGGCAGGGTCGCAGACCCCGGCCTTCACCTGACGGCGGCGGGTGAAGTAATCCTCCTGTGCGACGCAGCCCTGCAACTGGCCGTCGCGTTCGTCGTAAATCGCCACGCCCGACCAGACGGCGGCCTGACCTTTGCTGGCGCCGTGTTCACTGAACCACACCGCCGCCCAGCCCGACCCGCAGGCCGTGCGATGCACCGTCATGCCAAGGCCCGGCCACGCCCGGAACTGGGTGTCCACCGCAGGCAGCCATGCCTCGTCGCGGCCCGAGAACACCACATCCCCGATGCGCAGCGTATAGCCGGGGGCGCAGAACCCGCGCGCCGCCGCTGCGTCGTGGCGGTTGAAATAGTCGTTGACCCAACGGCGGACCAGCGCCAGCGCGGCAGTCATGCCCCCGTCCCCCAAAGCCGGCGCATTTCAGGCTTGAGCAGCTTGCCCGACGCATTGCGCGGCAGTTCGGGAACAAAGATGAACCGCGAGGGGCATTTGTAGGTGGCAAGGTTGGCGCGGGTATAGGCGCGCAGGTCATCTTCGGTTGCCTGCGTGCCGGGACGCAGCACCACCGCCGCCAGTGGGGTTTCGCCCCAGCGGTCATGCGGCACGCCGATCACGCCCACCTGCGCCACCGCCGGATGGCCGTTCAGCACATTCTCGATTTCCGCCGGATAGATGTTCTCGCCGCCCGAGATGATCATATCCTTCATCCGGTCGATCAGGAACACATGGCCATCGCTGTCCATCTGCGCGGCATCGGCTGACCGGAACCAGCCATCCGGCGTGATCGCCGCCGCCGTGGCCTGCGGGTTGCGCCAATAGCCCGCCATCAGCATGGGGGAACGGATCCACAATTCGCCGGTCGTTCCGGCAGGGGCAGGCTCGCCTTCGGCATCCATCACCCGCAGTTCAACCCAAGGCATGGCCCGCCCACAGGATTTCAGCAGATGCGGGTTCGGGCCATCGGGGTCGTGCGCGTCGGGGCGCAGGATGGCGACGGTGCCGGAACTTTCGGTCATGCCGTAGGCGTGCATGAAATTGCACCCCAACACCGTGATCGCCCGGCGCAGCAGCACGTCGCCCATCGGCGCAGCACCATACATCAGCAATTGCAGGCTCGACAGATCGGCGCCGTCCACCTCGGGCGCATTCAAAAGCATCTGCACCACCGACGGCACAAGGAAGGTATGTGTCACGCGATACTGCGGGATCAGCGCCAGAATGTCGGGCACGCGCACTTCGGGCATCAGCACGGTATGCCCGCCTGCCATCATCGTGCTGCTGCCATATCCGCAGCCGCCGATGTGAAACAGTGGCATGGCGACAAGGTTTACGCTCTGTTCGGACATGCCCCATTCACGGGCGAGTTGCCGGGTATAGGACATTCCGCGGTTGGTCAGCATCACGCCCTTGGGCCGCCCGGTGGTGCCAGAGGTATAGAGGATCAGCGCCACCTCGTCGGGTGCGCCGGTATGGCCGGGGTCGGTGTCGGGTTGGGCCGCCACCATCGCGTCAAACCCGGCCCCGAAGGCCAGAACCGGGTATGGCACCGCAAGGCCCTGCACCAGCGCGGCGCCGGTATCATCAACGATCAGCACCGCAGGGTCGGCATCGGCCAGAATCTCGCCGATCTCGCGCGGGGAAAGCCGCCAGTTCAGCCCGACAACCACCGCGCCCAGTTTGCTGGCCGCGATGATGACCTGAAAGAATTCGGCCCGGTTCCGGCTGAGCATCGCCACCCGGTCACCTGCCCCGACCCCGTGCGCCGCCAGCAGCTGCGCTATGCGCGAACTGGCGGCATGCAGATCGCCAAACCGCTGCGTGCGCGCCTCGAAGGTCAGCGCAGGCGCATCGGGGCGCGCCGCTGCATGGGCGCGGATCAGGCTGGCGAAAGTGTCGGTGGTCATGGCGATCCCCCGAGGGCCAAGGTTTCAGTAGCTTTTCGGCAGCCCAAGCGAATGCTGGGCAAAGAAGTTCAGCACCATTTCCCGACTGACCGGCGCGGTCTTGTGCAGGCGGGCGATGAACCACAGGTCGGCCAGCCCGTATTCGATGGCCAGCCCGTTGCCGCCATGCACCTGAATGGCCTGATCCAGCGCCACGAGCGAGGCATCGGCGGCGGCGAACTTGGCCATGTTGCTGGCCTCGCCTGCCTCGGGCGAGCCCATGTCATACAGCTGCGCCGCACGCGCCGTCATCAACCGGGCCTGCTGCACGCCGACATAGGCGGCGGCCAGCGGATGCGCCACGCCCTGATGGCTGCCGATGGGCACGCCCCAGACCTTGCGGTCACCGGCGTACTGGGCGGCCTTTTCCAGCGCGAAACGGGCGATGCCGTTGTTGATGGCCGCTGCGCAGATGCGTTCGGGGTTCAGACCGGCAAACAGATGCTTGAGCCCCTGCCCTTCGATGCCGACAAGCGCATCGCCCGGCACGTGCACGTCGTCGAAATACAGCATGAACTGGGTTTCCGGCACATGCAGCGCGGTTTCGATCGGGGTGCGTGACAGGCCCGGCGCATCGGGCGGCACAAGGAAAAGCGACAACTGCCCGCGACCTTGGGCATCCAACTCCTCGCCCCGCGCGACGACCATGATGGCGTCAGATTCGTCCACCGCAGAGGTCCAGTATTTTGTGCCCTTCAGCACCCATCCGTCGCCGTTGCGCCGCGCCACGGTCGCCACCTTGTGCGTGTTCGACCCGGCGTCGGGTTCGGTGATGGCAAAGGCCAGCCGCTTGGTGCCGTCGGCCAGCCCGGGCAGCCACGTGCGCTTGATCTCCTCGCTGGCGTGGGACTGGATGATGGGCGCGCAGATCGACCCGATCACCAGCGACAGGATGGGGCAGCCCTGCGCCGCCGTTTCCTCGACGATGACATTGTAATCGGCCATCCCGCCGCCGCCGCCACCGAAATCTTCGGCCACATGCACGCCCAGAAAGCCCGCAGCCCCCAGTTCGGCCCAAAGCGCATTCGGCTTTTCGCCGCGTTTGGTGATGCCCTGAAAATAGGACCGGCCGAACCGACCGACCAGCTTGCCCACGCTGTCGCGCAGCATCGCGTGGTGATCGGCGGTATCGACGAGCGTGGTCCTGAACATATGCGTCATTGGTCCTGTCCTGTGTCAGACTGCCGCCGGGGCGGGCCAGTCGTAGAAACCGCGCCCTGACTTGGCGCCAAGGTCGCCGCGCGCCACCATCTCCTGCAGCAATCGCGGCGGCGCGAAATGCGGGCCGAGGGTGCTTTCCAGCTGCCGCGCGATGTCGAGGCGCACATCAAGGCCCACCATGTCCGACAGCCGCAGCGGCCCGACCGGGTGGCGATAGGCTGTGGTCACGGCGCGGTCGATATCCTCGGGGGTGGCTACGCCAGCCTCGACCATGCGGATCGCCTCCAACGCCTGGACCAGATCAAGCCGACTGGTCGCAAAGCCGGGCGCATCGCGCACCGTCACCGTGGTCTTGCCGATGGCGGCGGCAAAGCCACGCGCCCGTGCCAGCGTGTCGTCCGTTGTTGCAGCGCCCCGGATCAGTTCCACCAGCTTGAGGGACGGCACCGGGTTGAAGAAGTGCATGCCCAGAAACCGGGCCGCATCGGGCACATGGGCGGCCAGTGCGTCGATGGACATGGAACTGGTGTTGCTGGCGATGATGGCGGGGCCCCGCCCCGCAATCGCGGCCAGCACGCGGGCCTTCAGGTCTGCCCGTTCCGGCACCGTTTCGACGACCAGCGACAGGCCCACCGGCAGCGCCTCGACCGAAGGCAGCAGCCGCAGGCCGGCGAGGCGGGCCTCGGCGTCGGCAGCGGTCAGCTTGCCGCGTGCGACACCCGCCGCCGCGCTGGCGCGGATCGCGGCAAGGGCCACGTCGGCGCGCGCAGCGTCCGGTTCGACCAGACAGACCGGAAAGCCGGCCATCGCAAAGACATAGGCAATGCCCTGTCCCATCGTTCCCGCGCCGACGACACCGACAGCGGCGGAACCGGGCGGGATGGTTTCAGCGTCCATCGCCGACCTCGGCAGTCGCAGGCGCGGCGACAAGGGTAAACCCCGCATACCCTCGTTCGGCGCACTCGATCAGCTTGCGCCGATAGGCGCGCACCCCGCCGGAATAGGGCATGAACACCCGGGGTTTCCCCGCGACCTCGCCGCCGTTGTAGAAACTGTCGGCGGTCATATACAGCGTTTGCGCGGCCTTTTCCTGAACATGCGCTGTCCACTCAGCCTCGGCCTCGGGCATCGCCTCGATCTCGGCGATGCCACCGTCGCGCAAGGCCGAGAACAGGCCGGTGAACCATTCGGCATGTTCCTCGATCGACACCATGACGTTCGACAGCACCGAAGGGCTGCCGGGGCCCGCCACCATGAACATGTTGGGAAATCCCGCCGTCGCCACGCCCAGTTGCGTGACCGGCCCTTGCGCCCATTTCTGCCGCAAGGTCAGCCCGCCGCGACCGACGATCAGCGGCTTCAAGAGCGACCCGGTGACAGCATCGAACCCGGTGGCAAAGATCACCATGTCCAGATCGCGGTGCTGTCCGCCGGTCACGACACCCTGCGCGTCAAACCGTTCAATCGGCGTCGCGCGGATGTCAACCAGCTCGACATTCGGCCGGCGCAGGGCTTCGAAATACCCGCTGTCGACCGTGGGGCGCCGCGTGCCGAACCCGTGTGTCGTGGGCAAGACCTTGGCCGCAAGCGCAGGGTCACCCACCCGTTCGGCAATCTTGGCGCGCAGGAAATCCGACGCCGCGCGGTTCGCCCCGGCATCAAGCAGGATGTCGGCATAGGTCAGCGCAAAGCCAAAACCCAACCGGTGATAGTTGCGCTCGAACGCCGCGTTGCGCTCGGCCTCGGGCACGTCGAGCGCACGCTTGCCCTCGGGCACAAAGCCAAGGCCCGTGGGCGAATTGCGCGTCAACTCGCGCCGGGCGGCGTAATCGGCCTTGACGGCGCGGTCTTCGTCATCGGTCAATGGGGCGTTTGCGGCCGGAACGCTGTAATTCGCGGTGCGCTGGAAAACCGTGACCTGCGCCGCGGTTTCGGCAATCACCGGGGTCATCTGCATCCCCGAGGATCCGGTGCCGATGATGCCCACCCGCTTGCCGGCAAAGCTGACCGGGCGCTTGGGCCACATGGCGCTGGTGATCACCTCGCCTGCGAAATCGGCCTGACCGGGATAGTCGGGCAGCTTGGGCGCCGCGAGTTGGCCAAGGCACAAGAGCAGGAACCGGGCGGTCCAGCGGCGGCCATCTTCGGCAGTCACCGCCCACTGGCACGTGCCTTCGTCATAGCGTGCCTCGGAGACACGGGTGTTCAGCGTGACGTTGCGGCGCAGGTCGAAGCGGTCAGCAACGTGGTTGATGTAGCGCAGGATTTCCGGCTGGGTCGGATACCGTTCCGACCAGCGCCACTCCTGCTCCAGTTCCGGCGAGAAGCTGTAGGAATAGTCATAGCTTTCCACGTCGCAGCGCGCGCCGGGATAGCGGTTGTGGTTCCAGACCCCGCCAATTTCGTCTGACGCTTCCAGAACCTGCACGCGAAAGCCCGCGCGCCGCAATGACCACAGCGACCGCAACCCGGCCAGCCCCGCACCCACGATCACCACATCAAGTTCCGGCATCGCTTCCCCCCTTTGCGACTGGCCCGCCTGCTGCCCGTCACCCCCACACATTAACCTACTCATTGGTATCTTAATAGAGGGAATCTCGGCGCGTTCGCTAAAAAATCATCGGCCAAGAAGCCGCACTTCTCCCGCTGCCGAAAAGACAGGAGGTTCGATCTTAGTTTTTGAAATTCAATGCGTTACGCCTGATCCGGCGTTTCGATCCGCAGCAGGTTCAGCGCGACCTCGGCCATGCGTTGTGCGATCACGTCGCTGGAAAACACACCACCCGGATTATACCAGAAAGTAGTCCAACTTGCTGCGCCCACCAGGGTGAAGGCTGCGATTCGGGGGTCGGGCACCCGTATTTCGCCGCTCTCCCGGCCCGCGCGCAGAATCGCCTCCATCCGCGCCATGAACTGTTGCCGCAGGGCGGCCAACCGTTCGGCATCGGCGGGTTCAAGGTTCTTTTCCTCGCGGATATTGATAGCGATCATCTTTTGCACGCGCAGCACGGCCGCCACATAGCGGGGCATGAACCGGCGCAGCGTTTCGGCGGGCGGCAGGTCCAGCGCCTGCACCTGTTCGATTTCGGTCAATGCCGCCTGAACGCCCCGCGTGCAGATCTCGGCCAGCAGTTCGGTTTTCGATCCAAAGCTGTGATAGATGAAGGGTTTGGTCACCCCCAACCGCTCGGCCACATCGTCAAGCGTGGTGCGGGTGAAACCGCGTTCATAGAACAGGTCCGCCGCGACATCGACGATCCGGTCGCGTTTCAGCGCAACCATGCTGTCCTTCATCTTGCGCCTGCCGCGTTGCGCCTCTGCCATCCATCGCACCCGTGTTCGGCCCAGCGGCCATCGACTTAATTTTGATACTATTCAGTATTTCGGAGCTTGACGCCAGAGGGGTTGCGCCATCGCAGGAAAGCGCACGGAAGGTGCGACCGATCTGCACCGTTTATTGCGCCGCCCGAGGCTCCAACGCACGCAAAAGCCCTGCGCACTGCGCGGGCCAGTCATCGGTGCGGACATCCAGACAGGCCATGCCGGCGGCACGGGCGGCCTGAAGCCCTTGCGCGCTGTCCTCGAGCACAAGGCATTGCCGTGCGGCGACACCAAGGCGTGCTGCGGCCAGCAAAAACAGGTCCGGCGCCGGTTTGGGCCGGGGCGCGTCTTCGCAGGTCAGCACGCAGTCGAAAAGAGGGCTGAGCGACGTGGCGTGCAGGAACGCGTGGGCGATAGCCGCTTCGCTGTTGGTGACAACCGCAATGGGCACCCGCCCTGCGGCCTTGCGCGCAAGCTCAGCGACAAGCGGGTTTTCCCGCGCTTCGTTGGCAAGCCCGACGGTCAGCGCAACGCTGTCATGCACGAGGCGCGGCAGGTCCGGATCGACGCCGAAGTCGGCCGCAAAGCGCGCGAACAGGTCATGCCGCGCCAGCCCGGTGCGCGCCATGTACCACTCGGGTGGCATCGTGTGGCCCAACCGGGCGATCGCCCCCGAGATCGCCTTGAAATGAAGCCCCGACGTCAGCAGCAGCGTGCCGTCGCAATCGAACAGGATGGCCTGCGGGCGGCGCAACGGGATGGGGTCATGGTCATGGCCGGGTCGTGCGTGCATCGGTTTCGGACATCCTGAACAGGCTGACGATCACGTCGGACAGCGATCCCGTGGTCAGCGGTTTGGCAAGTGTGGCGATTCGCCCCGGAAAGCGGGGCGACAGCGGGTCAACATCGGGCAGCCGCCCCGATACGACGATGGCGCGCGCGCCGGGCCAGCGCTCCAGCGCGGTTTCGGCCAGACGCCAGCCTTCGATCCGGCCATGCAGCGTCAGGTCGGTGACGATCAGATCAACCGGCTCGGCCATATGGTCGAACGCGGCTCCGCTATCGCTGGCCACCAGCAGGCGGGCGGCCATGGACGACAGCAGCGCGGTGGCGTTCCGGCGGTCCGTTGCGTCATCTTCCACCAGCAGCACGGTCGCGCAGGCAGGGGGGCGTCTGGGCCAGTTTTCCTGCAGCGGCAAGGTCAGGCGCACCACGGTGCCGCTGCCGGGGGCCGAGGTTATGGCAATGTCGCCGCCCGACTGACGGATGAAGCCATAGACCATTGCCAACCCCAGCCCGGTGCCGGTGCCATCGGCGCGCGCGGTGAAGAAGGGCTCCATCGCATGGGCCAGCACTTCAGGCGTCATGCCGATGCCGGTGTCGGCCACTTCGATCACGGCCAGGTCGCCATCGCGCCGGACAGACAATGTCACCTGCCCGGTGGCTTCGATGGCCTGCCCGGCATTCAGGCACAGGTTCAAGATGGCGCTTTCCAGTTGCCCCGGATCAACCCGCACCGGCAAGGGTTCAGGGCTGGCGTCGATCACCAGATCCACGCCGTCGCGCAGCGCAAAGCCGACAAGATCGGCGACGCCATCCACCAGGGCAGGCAGGTCCACGGTTTCGGGTTCCAGATGCTGGCGGCGGGCAAAGGCCAGCAGCCGCCCGGTCAGCGAGCCGCCCAGATCGATGGCCGAAGCGATGGTCTGGCGCAGGATCGCCTGCCGCTCGGGGGCCGCACGTTCCATCAGGTGCAGGCTGCCCGAGATGGTGGAGAGGATATTGCCGAAATCATGCGCCACCTCGCCGGACACCTTGCCCAGCGCCTCGATACGCTGGATCTGGCGCAGGCGATCCTCCATCTGGCGCTGTTCGGTCACGTCAGCAATCAGCACGACGGCGCCCCCGCCGGGCAAGGGGCTTTCCCGCAGGTCGGCATGATGCCCGGCCCCATGCACCAAACTGGCATGGCCATTAAGGGTGGCGTCGGTCTGCCACCCCGCCTCGGCGATCAGATCGGTCAGGCGGGGACGCCCGGCCAGACGCGCGGCCTCGACCCGCAAGACAGCCGCAAGTCTGCCGTTATGCGCGACGATCTGGCCCTGATCGGACAGGATCGCCACGCCATCCCCGATCCCGGCCATCATGTTCTCGTAAAGCGCGGTGCGCTGCGCCATCTGGTTATGTGAACGATCCAGCCGCAGGGCATTGGCCCGAAAGGTGCGGAAGGCGTGAAACAGCTTGCCGATTTCATCGCCTTGGCCTTCACCGCGCGGCAGGCGGGTCTGCCGGTCGCCAGAGGCAAGGCGGATCATCGCATCCGAGATGGCCCTCAGGTTGGCGGTGACATAGCCCGAGACATACAGCGCCGCCGACAGCGCAAGCGCCGCGCTGGCCAGCACCACCACCAGCAGGGTCGATTTCGCAAAGGCGATGGCGGTGGCCGTGCTGGCCCGTTCGCCCGCGATCACGGCCTGCGCCTCGGCGGTGGCGCTGGCCGCATGGGCGGTCACCGATGCTGCCCCGCGCCGGATGCGGACAAGCGCGGCCTCGGCGCTGATCTGGCGCGCAAGCTCGATGCGGCGCAGTTCAAACAACCCGTCCGGGCCTTCGGCAATCGCCCTGAGCCGCTTGAGATCGTCCCCCTCGGCCCCCGGTGCGGTCAAGCGGGCAGCAAGGTGGGTGTATTCGCGCTGAAACTCGCCCACCCCGATCAGGTTTTCTGCCCGCCCCGCCCCCAGCAGCGCCGCCGCGATGCGTTGAAGCGCCAGCCACGCCTGCCGTTCCTGCAGCGGGGCGGTTGACCGGGCGGACAAGGCGGCGAAGCGGCGTTCTGCCGCCGCAAGTTCGGCGTTCAGGCGCAAGGCGCGGTCGCGCAAGGCCGCACGCATCGAGGTGTCGCGCACCAGATCGGCAATCGCGCGGCGCGTCTCGTCCAATGTGGCGCGCAGCGGGCTTTCGGCGGGCAGCCCGGCGCCGATAGCCCCGACCAGCGCCGTGGCCTCCTGCCCTTCCTGCGCGATGCGGAACGGGCTTTCCAGCGCCAGAAGATAGGGGGCCAGGGTCGCCAGATCGGCGGCTTGGCGCGACAGGGTCAGCGCGCCGTCAACCCCTGCCAGAGTCTCGCCGTGCAGCCGGTCCAGCCGGTCGTTGCCGCGGCTGAGCGCGCTCCATGCGATGGCACCAACCGTCAGCACCGCAACGGCCAGAAGCGCCAGCGCCCCGAGCAGCCGCGACCGGACCGACAGGCGATTCATGCCGGAAGGTCCGTGACGAAGATATAGCCCTGCCCGCGCCGGGTCTGCAGGTGGACGGGTTTGGACGGCACCGCCTCGATCTTGCGACGCAGGCGCAGGATCAGCACATCGATGGTGCGGTCCATGTATTGCGACAGGTCGTTGCCAAGTTCGGTCAAAAGTTCGGTGCGCGGAATGATCCGCCCCGGATGGCGCAGGAAGTAATCGAGCAGACGGTATTCCGCGTTGGTCAGCGGGATTTCCGCGCCTTCGGCGTCCAGCAGCTCGCGGCGGGTCTGGTCCAGCTTCAGATGGCCGAACGCGCGGATCGTGCTGGAACTGCGATCGGGGGGCAGCATCGCAGGGTGGCCGGCACGCCGCAGCACCGCGCGCAACCGCGCGATCAGTTCGCGCGGGTTGAACGGTTTAATCATGTAATCGTCGGCTCCGGTTTCCAGACCGATGATCTTGTCCATCTCGTCGCCGCTCCCGGTCATCATGACAATAGGTATGCCCGTCGTTTCCCGGATGCGGATGGCCAGCGTCAGCCCGTTTTCGCCACGCAGCCGCAGGTCGATCAGCGCAAGATCAACAGCAGGCCGCGGACCCAGCGCAAGGAATGAAGCGCCATCCGGCAGCGGCAGGGGCGAGAACCCGTTTTCACCCAGCAGTTCGGCAACTGTGCGACGCAGTTCCGGATCATCGTCGATGATGGCCACAACCGGGCAGACACCCGAAGATGTCTCGGCTTGCGTCATGGAAACCTGTTCCATGCGGTATGTCCTCCCCGCGCCCATGATGGCCGAAGAAGCGCGCGCCGCAATGGTTTTCCGGTTTCAAATGTTCCCCACAGGGCCGGGTTTGTAACACTGTTCATCAAAATCCCGGGCCGGGGACAGGCTGTTAACCGCGCGCCCTCTCCCCCCATTGGCCACACGCATGCAACTCTGGGTTCGACCGTTCGGGAGAAGCGGTCAAACGGGAGGATCAAGAATGAAACCATACATGACAAGTGCATTGGCACTGTGCGCCTTGATGGCGGCTGGCGCGGCCTCGGCCCAAAGTCTGAACGTGGTCTGTTCGAACGAGCAGGCGTGGTGCGACCTGATGGCACAGAATTTCAAGATCGACACCGGCGTGAACGTCGCCATGGTGCGCAAGTCGACTGGCGAGGTGCTGGCCCAGATCCGCGCGGAAGCCGGAAATCCCAAGGTTGACGTGTGGTGGGGCGGCACCGGCGACCCCCACCTGATCGCCGCGAACGAAGGGCTGACCGTGGCCACCGGCGTGGACGTGTCGGACCAGTTGGGCTGGTCGAAGAACATGACGGAAATGTCGGGTGGCAAGGCCATCGGCGTGCATGTCGGCCTGTTGGGCATGCTCTACAACACCCAGGTTCTGGCCGAAAAGGGTCTGCCCGCCCCCGCATGCTGGAAAGACTTGGCCAAGCCGGAATACAAGGGCGAGGTGACGGTGTCGAACCCGCAATCCTCGGGCACCGCCTATACCCAGCTTGCCACGCTGGTGCAGCTGTTCGGCGAGGACGAAGCCTTCAAGATGCTGGCCGAAATCGGCGCCAACGTGAACCAGCACACCAAATCGGGCTCGGCCCCCGGCAAGATGGCCGCGCGCGGGGAAACCACCATTGCCGTGGGCTTCATGCATGACATGGTGAACCTCAAGAAACAGGGCTTCCCGGTGGAAATCGTGTCGCCGTGCGAAGGCACGGGATACGAGGTCGGCGCGGTCAGCGTGATCAACGGCACCCCGAACCTTGATGCCGCCAAGAAGTGGGTCGAATATGTGCTGTCCGCCGAAGCACAGTCGCGCGGGCTGGAAGTGGGGGTGTTCAACATCCCGTCCAATCCGGGGTCAGCGACCGACCCGGATGCCCCCGACATGGCGGCTGTCAAGCTGATCGATTATGACTTCGCCACCTATGGCTCGTCCCAGACCCGCGAACGCCTGCTGGCACGGTGGGACGCCGAGGTGAAGTCCAAGGGCGGCAACTTCGAGCAGTGATCGCTTAACGGCCCGCCCCGCCATCAGGGCGGGCCGTCCAGACATCATGGGAAGTATGCGATGCGGCGCACGGCGGGGCTTTGGCTTCTGATCGGGCTGGCAGGCTATGCCCTGTTGCCCTGGTATATGGTGGCGGGGGGCTTTTGGTCCTTTGGCTGGACTGCGGCCTTCGGCGCTGACGCGCGCCCGGCGCTGCTCTGGGCTTTTGGCGGGCGGGCGTGGCTGGCATTGCCGCTGGTGGGCTTTGGCGTGGCCGCAGCCGCGCTTTGGCGCGCGCAGGATCAACTGGCCACGGCGCGCGGGCTTGTCGCGGGCGGGGCGGCCGGGCTTGCGTTGATGGTGGCGCAGGGCCTTTTGATCCTTGGCAACGGCACCCGCTTTGGCGTGCTGGAAGGCGCCACGCAACCGGGCATGGGCGCGGGGGCCTTTGTGGTCGCGGCGGCGCTGCTGTTTGTGCTGACGACAGGGGTGTCCGGGCTTGGCCGTGGCCGGGGCGACGCCTTCATCACCGGGATGATCGGGGCCATCGTCGCGCTGGTCGCCATTTTCGTTTTCTATCCCATGGGTTTCGTCCTGCTGCGCGCCTTCGAGCTAAAAGGCGGTGCAGGGTTTGGCACCAGCGAATTCCTGCCACGCTTCTTTGCCGCCGAAATCTGGTCCACCGCCTGCCTGACCGGGCGGGGCTATTGCGGTGCGGCCATGAATTCGCTGTTGCTGGGTCTGGCAACGGCAACCGGAACCACGCTGATGGGTCTGGCTTTTGCGCTGGTGTTCACGCGCACCAACTTCGGCGCCAAGCGGCTGTTACGTGTGCTGACAATCCTGCCGATCATCACGCCGCCCTTTGTCATCGGGTTGGTGCTGATCCTGCTGTTCGGACGTGCGGGCACCATCACCGAATTCTTCGCCGACGCCTTCGGCTGGGAAAAGACCCGCTGGCTTTATGGCTTCTGGGGCGTGTGGTTGGCGCAGATGCTCTCGTTTACGCCCATCGCGTTCCTTGTGCTGATCGGTGTGGTCGAAGGCGTCAGCCCCTCGATGGAGGAAGCCAGCCAGACCCTGGATGCCAACCGCTGGCAGACGTTCCGCTTCATCAGCCTGCCGCTGATGCGCCCCGGACTGGCCAACGCCTTTTTGCTGGGCTTCATCGAAAGTCTGGCGGATTTTGGCAACCCGCTTGTGCTTGGCGGCAATTTCAACGTGCTCTCGACCGAGATCTATTTCGCCATCGTCGGCACGGTGGCCGATCCGGCCAAGGCCGCGATCCTGTCGCTGATCCTGCTGTCCCTGACGCTGGGGGCCTTCATCGCCCAGCGCACCTGGCTGGGCAAGAAGAACTACGCCACCGTCACAGGCAAGGGCGACAGCGGCCGCAACGCCGCGCTGAACCCCGCCTTGCGGTGGGCCTGCTATGCGCTGGCCCTGCCTTGGGCGGCGTTCACGCTGGTGCTTTACGCGCTGATCCTTTTCGGCAGTTTCGTAAAGCTCTGGGGTTACGACCATACGTTGACGCTGGAACACTACCGCCGCGCCTTTGGCATCGTGGTGCGCAACGGGGTGCATTTCACCGGCGCCGCCTGGGACAGTTATGTGACCACGCTGACCATCGCGGCCATCGCGGCGCCGCTGACCGCCGCCGTGGGCCTTGCGACCGCCTATCTTCTGGTGCGCCAGAAGTTCGCCGGCAAGGATGCGTTCGAATTTTCCACCATGCTGTCCTTCGCGATTCCCGGCACGGTGATCGGGGTGGCCTATGTCATGGCCTTCAATTTCCCGCCGATCGAACTGACCGCGACCGGCCTTATCCTGGTGATCGTGTTCGTCTTCCGCAACATGCCGGTCGGGGTGCGCGGCG
>JAUXPG010000192.1 GCA_030683915.1 Gemmobacter sp. | reverse complement strand
GCTCCTCAGCGGCTGGTGCCCGGCAAGCATAACAGTGTTTTTCCCAGCATGAAGTGTGACCCCCCGGATTTTCTGTGGAGAGTGGGAGGAAGTGCGATGAAATGGACAAAACCTTCACCAGACCAGCCAATTCAGCCTTTTTGGAATGCAACTTGGGCCGTTGACGCGGGACTTGCCGGCTTGCGCGCCAGTCGCGACATCTGGTCGACGCCGCGAGTTCTCTACGTCCTGCTGAGCGTGCGCTATCGCGTGGTTTCCGGGATGGGCACCCCCATCTGCCGGGAGTTCGTCCTGTCCTGTGCCATGGGCGTCGCCAGCGCAGCCGCAAAGCGGTAGGCTGAGTCACTTTCAGCCAGGACCCAATGGCCCGGCGCCACCTCGGCCATGCGGCCGCGGGGCGGGTGCTGTCCGCGCGGCAGGAGAAGCGCGGGAGGTTCAGGCAGGGGTGGCAACGCAGCGCGCACTCGGTCTCGGCGCGCGGGGTCGGGCACCGGCACGGCAGCCAGCAGCCGCCGGGTATAGGCATGCGCCGGACTGGCAAGCACCTGCGCCGTCGGCCCGGTTTCAACGATCCGCCCGGCCTGCATCACCGCGATCCGGTGGCTGACCCGTTCCACCACTGCCATGTCATGGCTGATGAACAAGAAGGCGACGCCTTCTCGCGCTTGCACATCGGCCATCAGGTCGGTCACCTGCCGCGCAACCGATACATCCAGCGCTGACACCGGCTCGTCCGCAACGATCAGCGCAGGCTGCACGCTGAGCGCGCGGGCGATACACAGCCGTTGCCGCTGCCCGCCGGAAAACTGATGCGGGTAGCGGTCGGCGGCGCCGGGTTCCAGCCCGACCTTGCCCAGCAATTCCACCGCCAGATCTCCCGCCTCCTGTCGGCGGATACGACCTGCGATGCGCGCAGGTTCCGTGATCAGGTCGCGTACGGACATACGTGGGTTCAGGCTCGCGAAGGGGTCCTGGAAAACCATCTGCGCCTGCGCACGCAAGCCTCGCAGCGCAGCAGGCGGCAGGCCGAGGATCGGCTTGCCGTGCAATAGGACCTCACCTTCGGCCGGTTCAATCAACCGTAGTACAGCGCGAGCCAAGGTGGACTTCCCGCAGCCGGATTCCCCCACGAGCCCCAGCGTCTCACCCCGTGCAACGGACAGCGACACCCCGTTGACCGCGTGATAATCCCGCCCCCGCCCTGGCAGGATTGAACGGCCCACGGGGAAGCGCACTGCCAGTTCGCGCACCTCGAGCACCGGAGCGGCAGGAGCAGGCGCTCGGGGCGCCCCTGACCCAAGCCGAGGCGAGGCTGCGACCAGCATCCGGGTGTAATCTGCCGCCGGCTTGGCAAAGAGAGTGGCGGCAGGGCCTTCCTCGACCATCTCGCCTTTACGAAGCACCACGACACGATCCGCAATTTCGGCAACGATCCCCATGTCGTGTGTGATGAACAGCAGGCTCATACCGGTTTCCGCCTGCAATTCGCGGATCAGCCGCAGGATGTCGGCCTGCGTCGTCACATCCAGCGCCGTGGTCGGTTCATCAGCGATTAGCAGATCGGGTCGGCAGGCAAGCGCCATGGCAATCATCACGCGTTGGCGCAGACCGCCCGACAATTCGTGAGGATACTGGTCTGCGCGCCTTTCCGGATCAGGGATGCGGACGCGGGCAAACGCAGCGATGGCCTCGGCCCGGGCCTGCGGAGGTGAAAGGCCGCGGTGCAGACGCAGCACTTCGGCCACCTGTTCGCCAAGCCGCATCACAGGGTTAAGCGCCGTCATCGGTTCCTGAAAGATCATCGCCACCCTGTTGCCGCGCAAGGCGCGCATCACCGAAGGGGGCGCCGCCGTCAGGTCGACATCCGGCGCCCCGTGCAGCACGATAGAGCCGCACGCGATGCGCCCACCTTCGCGTTCGATTAGCCTGAGGATGGCGAGCGCGGTGGCAGACTTTCCGGATCCGCTTTCCCCTACCAAGGCCACTGTTTCGCCACGCCCAATGGCGAAGGACAATCCCCTCACCGCCGGGTGCGATCCGAAGGACAAAGACAGATCCTGCACGCTCAACAGCGGGTTCATCGGATCATTCCGCCGCAAGGCGCGGGGCGCGCAGGCCCGGGTGCGCGCGGAAATCCGGCAAGGGTGGGGTCCAGCGCCGGGCGGTGGGGCGGAAGCCAAAGTCAAAGGGATCGTCTCCCGCGACTTTCCATCGCACGGTATCGCTGAGTTCCAAGACCCCCATTGCGCCCGCCGCCTCGCCCCCGGTGGTGAAGCTTTCAGTCAGCGACTGCTGCGTGAGGTGCGTGATGCCGTCCACGCAGGTTACGGTATTCCAGTGCACATGGCCGGACAGGCACACCACCGGCACCCGCGCCAGAGCCAGCGCCGCGCGCGCCCGGTCGGCCATCGGATAGACGGAGGATGCAGGGTTGTTCTGGAAATAGTAGTTTCCGATCTGGCTGTGCCCCGACACGGGAACATGGCTGACCACTAGGCAGGGGCGGTCGGCAGCCTGCATGGTCTGCGCCAGCCAGACCAAATCGGTTTCGGTCAGCACGAAGCCCTGGTGATCTGTCCCGCGGCGAATACGCGTATCCGCGCGCCACAGCACGATGCGCCAGCCGTCCAGATCGACGGTCTGATGCCCCAGCGACTGCCCCAAGATCGCCTCGTTGTCATCCACGCTCAGATGGTCGCGGTCGTGGTTACCGTTCAGGTGCCAGTGTTTTCCGGGCACGGCGCGGAACGCCTCGGCCACCTCGGCCTGCAATACGAGATCGGTATCTCGGTCCTCGTCGGAAATCCTGTCGCCAAGGTCCAACACATGTTCGGCGCCGCTGTCGCGCACAAAGGCGGCAAAATCGGCCATCAGGGGCAGAGCGCGGTCGCCGCGCTTGGCAGTAGAGGGGCGACCGTGGTGGATGTCGGCAACAATGGCAAGGCGCAGGGTCATGTCAGTCTCCGGGCAAAAAGGGGGGGCCCGCCGCGGCGGTCGCGGCAGGCCGGAGTAAGGTCAATTCGAAGCGAAGGAGATCGCCCCGGCGCGGAAATCGAGCACATAAGGAATGTGGCCCGGCTGCGGCTTCCAGTTGATGTCTTTGGTCATCGCCCAAGACTCGTAGGGGCGATACAGCGGCAGCATCGGCGGGTCCTGTTCGAACTTCGTCATCATCTCGGCATAGGCAGCCTTGCGTTCCTCAACCGTCTTACCAAAGCGGAACCGCTCGAACGCGGCGGCAAACACCTCGTCGGTGTTATAGCGGCCCTCGGATTCCGACGGACCTTTGGGTGCCCACATCACCCCGAAACTGCCGAAGGGGTCGGCGAAGTACATCGGGTTGGACCAGGTGCGCACCATCATTTCCGGATCGTTACCTGTCCATTTCGGCTCCGCTGATATCGTGCCCTTGATCCCAACGGCGGCCCACATTTCCATGATTGCCTGCGCGGCAAGCGTGTCGTTGGTGTAGTAGCTGGGCGAATGAACATCATAGGTGACTTCGAACCCGTCATAGCCCGCCTCGGCCAGCAAGCGCTTGGCCTCATCAGGGTCATAACGGAACGTGGTCAGCTCCGGCATGTAGAGGTCGCCGAATTCCGCCATGGTATGCGAGGCAGGCACATGGGCCTTTCCCAGCCAAAGCGCTTCGTTCAGCAGGTCGCGGTCGATGGCCAGCGAAAGGGCGCGGCGGATGCGGGCGTCCTTCAGCTTCGGGTGGTTGGTGTTGAAGATGTTGATGTGAAAGAGCGGCGTGAGCATGCCCTCGGCCTTAAGGGCCGGATCCGATTCGATCATGGCCAACTGGTCGGGAGCGATGTTGGTCGCGATCTGCGCCTCTCCGGTGCGCAAGGTCGTAAGGCGGCTGGCCACTTCAGGCACGTGCACCACGGTGACCTTGTTCAGCGGCGCAGCATCGCCCCAGAACCCGTCATGGCGTTCCCAGACCAGCTTCTTGCCCGGCACGAATTCGGTGACCTTGTAGGGGCCGGTCCCGACAGGGGCGAGCGAGAAGGCCTCGTAATCGTCATGCTCCAGCACGTTCGGGTCGCCCTTGAGCGATTTCACATAGGCCTCGGGCAGGATGAACAACTGCTGCAGGTTCAGCAGGGTTTCCCACAGAGGTTCCTCGCGCTTGACGTGGATGCGCACGGTCAGGTCATCCACCTTTTCGGCGCGGTCGAAGTTCGCCAGACGGTCGCGCATGCGCACCTGATAGGGCGGGAAATCGGCCTGCACCATTCGGTTGACCGAAAACACCACGTCGTCGGCGGTCATCGTCGCGCCGTTGTGGAACTGCACGCCGGGGCGCAGCTTCAGTTCCATCGTGGTGGGGGTAACCAGCGCCCATTCCGTCGCCAGACCGGGGACGAACACCTGTTCCACCTTGGAATAATCCTTGTGGATCAGCGGGTCGAAGCTGTTGAAATAAAACTGTGAGCCGACGTTGGAATGGTCGCGGCCGGGGTCGAGATAGCTCGACATATTGCCGGCGGCGACCGTCAGGTCGCGGGCCATCGCGGCGCCGGACAAGGCGCCGACCAGGGCGGTTGCGATCAGCAGGTGGTTCATAGGATGCTCCTTTCGGGGGCAGTGGAAAACGGTAGTCATCGCTGGCGCAGGCGCACGTCCGCACGGTCGCGCAGCCAGTCGCCAAGGATCTGGATGGAAAAGGTCACCGACAGGATCAGCGTGGCGGGCACCATCACGATCCAGGGCGCGGTCGGCATGAAGTCGCGCCCCACGCCCACCATCGCGCCCAAGGTCGCGGTGGGAGGCTGCACGCCGAGGCCCAGGAATGAGAGCGTGCTTTCCAGCAGGATGATGTTGGACAAGGACAGCGTGAACTGTACGACCAGCGGCGAGACAAGGTTTGGAAGCAGATGCGTCAGGGCGATGCGAAGGGGCGCGGCCCCGGAACAGCGCGCGGCCTCGATGAACGGCAGGGTCATCAGGCGCGCGGCCTCCGCCCGCACGATCCGGGCATATTGTTCCCAGCCGTAAAGCCCTAACACGAATACCAGAACCGCCAAGGTGGACCCGAACACCGTCAGCACGAAGAGCGCGATCAGCGTGAAGGGCAGCGCGATCTGAGCGTCGACCGCGCCCATGATCGCGGCTTCGGTGCGCCCGCCGACAACCCCGGCCAGCAAACCAAGCGTGCCACCAATCAGCAGGCCCAGTGTCGCCCCCAGCGCCGCCAGCATC
>JAUXPG010000132.1 GCA_030683915.1 Gemmobacter sp. | reverse complement strand
ATGCGTGGGGGTCGAGAAATGTCATGGGGGTCTCGCGATCTTGCCTGCCGTGAAGGGTTAGACGGCGGGTGCAAGCAAAGGTTTAGCCATCTTGCCGCGCCGGTGTCGGAAACCGCTGCCCGCCCCCTGCGCCGGTGTCGGGTTTCTGACGGGCCGACCGCGCGCCCGGACACGACGCCTGCCCGCTGAAGGATTTTAGCCTGCGCCGAAGTTTTTTTCCCTGACCGCGGCGGGTTGGCACGATGCATGCCCTTGTGTCTGGCAAGAGCGACCCAGGAACCAGCCCGCCATGACGACGATTTCGCCTTCCCCCCTTTCCGCGCTGTCAGGACCGGCCCCGCTGCGCCCTGAACTGCCCCGCATGGCGCCGGCGGGACCGGCGTTCACCGAACGGTTGGGGGATGCCATCAACGGGTTGGCCGAAAAGCAGGCGCAGGCTTCGGGGGCGGCAAAGGCCTACGAACTTGGGGAGCGGCAGGATCTGGCGGGCGTGATGATCGAACAGCAGGTGGCTTCGCTGGGGTTTCAGTTGACGCTGAATGTGCGCAACAGGGCGCTGACCGCCTATCGCGACATCATGAACATGTCCGTCTGATCGGGGGCGCGCGACAATGTCCCTTCCCATTGCCGGTGGCGGCGCAAATCAGGGGCTGCTTACGCCCATCCTTCCGGTGTGGCGCAGCGCGCAGGCGTTCGTCGCGCAGCCTGCGGTGCGGCGCGCGGGCCCGGCCATCGGGGCGCTTGCGGTCGTGCTGGCGGGCGTGGCCATATGGCTGTTGCTGCGCCAGCCCGTGATGCTGCCTCTCTATCCGGGGCTGGCCGAGGCCGAAAAGGCGCAGGCGGTGCAAATCCTTGCAACGGCCGGGCTGCGGGCCGAGGTGGACGCCGCCAGCGGCACGTTGCACGTGGCCGAGGGCGATTACCAGCGCGCGAAAATGGCGCTTGCCGCCGAAGGTGTGCCGGTGTCGGCGCCGGATGCCGAGGCGGTTCTGGGCCGCATCCAGCTTGGCAGCAGCCGCCCGCTCGAGGCGATGCGCCTGAAGCAGGCTCAGGAAATGGCGCTGGCCGGGTCGATCACCACGATTGATGGCATCGCATCGGCGCGGGTGCATCTGGCCTTGCCGGAACGCAGCGCCTTTATTCGCGACACGCAGCCGCCCCGCGCCTCGGTCGTGGTGGCGTTGCATCCGGGGCATGTGCTGGGTGCAGGGCAGGTCGAAGCGATCATCAATCTGGTCGCCGCTTCGGTCGGCGGTCTGTCGCGCGACATGGTGTCGGTCATCGACCATCGCGGCAGGCTGTTGTCGCAGCCCGAGGGCGATGCGGTGGCGACGCTTGGGTCGCGCCAGCTGCAGACGCGCCGCCAGATGGAAGATCTGTATCGCACGCGGATCGAAGCCTTGCTGGTTCCGCTGACCGGCACGGGAAACCTGTCGGTACAGGTGACGATGGATATGGATTTCACCAGTTCCGAAATCCATGCCGACGCCATAATCCCGGGCGCAAGCGCGGTGCGGTCCGAGGAAATCGCCTCGTCCGAAAGCGGGGCGTCATTGGCGCGGGGCATTCCGGGCCGGGTCTCCAACACCCCCCCGGCTGTGGCTGAGACCGTGCCGGCCGATGCCGCAACTGCCCAAGGGGCCGAGGGCGGCGCCGTGGGGCAGGTGAGCCAGACCGCGTCAACCAAACGCAACTATGAAATCGGGCGGCGTGTCGAAATCACCCGCCCCGGCGCGCCCCGGATCGACCGGATCAGCGTCGCCGTGCTGATACGGGCGTCAGATGATGCCGCGGCGCTGCCGCTTGCCGATATCGAGCGGTTGGTCAAAGGCGCCATCGGGTTTGATGGCGGGCGCGGCGATACGATCACCCTGCTGGCCCAGCCGTTCATCGAACCTGACTTTCCCGCGATGGTCGCTGCCGCGCCGGAGGCCGGGGCGCGGTGGTTGGTGCCGGTTGTGGCGGGCGTGGGCGTCACGTTGCTGCTGGCAGCGATCCTCCTGATGGCGCTGCGCGCGCGCAAGCGCCGGCCCGAGGCCGCCGCCGCCGCGCCACTTGCGGGGGTTCCGGGCCAGCCCGACCTTCTGGCCGGCACGCCCGCCGCCGCCGCATTGCCCGGCCCGACCGAGATGACCCAAGGCCTGCGCGATGAACGGCGGCTGCACCTGGCCCGCGCCGCACTGAATGCCCAAGGCCGGGACGAAAAACAGGTCATCCTGCGCACCCTCGCCGAAGAGGACCCGGCCCGCATGGCCGCAGTGCTGCGCAAGATGATGAAAGATGAAATCGACAGGGTGATCTGATGTCAGCCACTATCGCACCACGTTCCGAAGAAGCCGCCGTGCTGATGATGCTGTTCGGCGAATCCGCCGCGGCCGAAGTGCTGCGTCACATGACACCGGCCGAGGTTCAGCATCTTGGCACGGCGATGTACACGATGCGGGATGTCGGCCAGTCCCGGCTGGATGCGATCATCGACGATTTCCTCGCGCTGATGGCGCGCGAAACCACGCTGTCGCAAGGGGCGTCGGGCTATGTCAAATCGGTGATGACCCGCGCGCTCGGGTCCGACAAGGCGCAGTCGGTGATCAGCCGGATCAACCCGCGATCCGGCGAACGCCCCATCGAACTGCTGGAGTGGATGGATGCGCGGTCGATCGCCGAACTGATCGAGGACGAGCATCCGCAGATCATGGCACTGGTCGTCGCCTGTCTGGATTATGCGCTTGCCGCCAGCGTGGTGGCCATGCTGCCCGAAGAGGTGCAGGCCGATGTCGTGCGCCGCGTGGCCGGGTTGAACACCGTGACGCCCGAGGCGCTGCGCGATCTGGAACAGGTGCTGCAAGGCAAGTTCAAGGCGTCGACCAGCAGCCGCGCCTCGCAACTGGGTGGCGTGCGCGCCGCGGCGCGGATCATGAACCATACCCGCACCGAGAC
Organism: Gemmobacter sp.; assembly: GCA_030683915.1. GTDB lineage: Bacteria > Pseudomonadota > Alphaproteobacteria > Rhodobacterales > Rhodobacteraceae > Wagnerdoeblera. Next base: position 9,619 of record JAUXPG010000132.1, on the reverse strand, counting down.
GGAACAGCGCATCCTTCGGGACATCCGCAAGGACGACAAGGTGCTGATGCAGGCGATCACCGACAACATGTTCGTCTTTGACAACTTGGTGAAGTCTGACGACAGGTCGCTGCAGACGCTGGTGCGTGCCATCGACCCCGAGCTTCTGGTGTTGGCGCTGAAGGGCACCGACGAGGTTCTGCGCGAGCGGTTGCTGGGCTGCATGTCGACCCGCGCTGCCGCCAACATCCGCGACGAGATGGAGGCGCTGGGCCCGGTGCGGCTGACCGAGGTGCAAGAGGCGCAAAAGCAGATCATCGCCGCGGCGCGTCGTCTTTCCGACGAAGGCACCATTGTTCTGGCCGGCCGGGGTGGGGAGCAGATGGTATGAAGATGGATGATATCGGCCTGCAGTCGGCGGCGTTCCGCATCGCCCCGGTGCGGCGGGTGGCGCTGGCGGACCTAGCGGCGCTGGTGCAGGCCGGGCGCGCGGTGCCGTTCCGTCAGTCGGGTGGACCGCCTGCGCCGGATTTCCGCGCCTTCGATCCGTTCGCCCAGCCGGTCGCCGCCGACGAGGTGCCACCCCCGCCTGATCTGGCCGAGGCCCCGGTGGCCGCCGGGGTGGCGGCGCCTGCCGCCGTGCTGGCCACTGTCCCTGCCGAGGACCTGAAGCGCGCCCATCTGGCCGGTCTGGCCGAGGGGCTGGAACAGGGCAGGGCCGAAGGCCGCGCCGAAGGTCGGGCCGAGGAACAGGCCCGTCTGCACGCCGCGCTGTCACTGCTGGAGGCCGCCCATGCGCGGCTTACCACCCCTTCAGATGCCGATGCGCAGGCCCTTGGCCAGACCTTGCTTGATGCCGTGCGGCGCCTGTCGGCCGAACGCGCGGGGCGGCTGATCGAGGATGATCCGGCGCCGTTTTTGGCGCGGGTCGAACAGATGGCCGACCGCATCACCCAAGGCACCGCTGCGGTGGAGCTGTGCCTGCACCCCGAAGACATGGCCGTTCTCGCGCCCCATCTTGCGCAGTCAGCCCGGCTTGGCGCAGCGCGGCTGCGGGCCGATCCGGCGCTGTCGCGCGGGGACATCGACCTGCGCGCACCGGGGGTGCATCTGGCCGACCTGATCCTGAACATGGGCGATGCCGCATGAACCCGCTGCTGGCCCGCCTTGGCACCGGATTGGCGCAGGCCGCCCTGGCGCCGCCGCCGCGCATTGCCGGGCGGGTCCTGCGCTATGATGGCTTGGTGGTCGAGGCGACGGGCATTCCGGTCAGCCCCGGCACCCTGTGCCGCATCGACACCGAAACCGGCCTTGCCGCCGAGGCCGAAGTGGTGGGCTTTGCCCACGGGCGCACCTTGCTGTTTCTGGACCAGCCCAAGGCGGTGATCCTGCCGGGGGCGCGGCTGACCGTGGTGCCGGGCGGGCAGGATGCCGGGGTCGGCCCCGCCTTTCTGGGCCGGGTGGTGGATGCCAAGGGCGCACCGCTGGACGGGCTGGGCCCTGTGCCTGCCCGCGCATCCTGGCCGCTGAACGGGGTGGAGATGAACCCGCTGGCGCGCACCCCGGTCGAGCGTCCGCTGGACGTGGGCATCCGCATCGTCAACGCCGTGTTGGCGCTGGGGCAGGGGCAACGCATCGGCATCGTTGCCGGGTCCGGTGTCGGCAAGTCGGTGCTGATGGAGATGATCGCGCGGTATACCTCGGCGGATGTGGTGGTGATCGGGCTGATCGGCGAGCGCGCGCGCGAGGTGGGCGATTTCGTGCGCAAGTTGATGCAAGGGGACGCCGCGCGCCGGATTTGCGTGGTCGCCGTTCCTGCCGACCGCTCGCCGTTGCTGCGGTTGCGCGGTGTGCGCCGGGCGACGGCGCTGGCCGAATACTTCCGTGCCCAAGGCCGACAGGTGCTGTTGATGATCGACAGCCTGACCCGCGTGGCCCACGCGCAGCGCGAGATCGGGTTGGCGCTGGGCGAACAGCCGACCGCCAAGGGCTATCCGCCCTCGGTCATCTCCCTGATCCCCGGATTGATCGAACGCACGGGGCCGGGCCTGCCGGGGCAGGGGGCGATCACCGCCATCTATACTGTGCTGGCCGATGGCGACGACACCACCAACGATCCGGTCGTCGATGCCGCCCGCGCTATTCTGGACGGTCATCTGGTGCTGTCCCGCCGCCAGACGCAGATGGGCCTGTATCCGGCGGTGGATGTGCCGCAGTCGGTCAGCCGCGTGATGAACGATATCGTCGACCCCGAGCATCGGCAGGCTGCCGCCCGTTTGCGCCAGCTGATCGCGATCTGGATGGAAAACCGCGACCTGATGCTGATGGGCGGCTACGCTCCGGGCCAGGACAATGATCTGGACGAGGCCGTGCGCCTGTGGCCTCACATCCGCCGCTTCATCGCGCAGGACATCCACGAAGCCGCCGGTTTTGCCGCGACCCGCGCCGACCTGATCGCGCTGGTGGGCGAGCGAACATGACCAGCCGCAGCCGCCTGCTGGACCTGATGGAGCGCAAGGTGGCCGCTGCGCTTGCCGCCGAGCGGGCCAAGCTGGGTTGCCTTGCCCAGCAGGTGAGTGAGGCCGCACAGATGGCGCAGCGACTTGCCAGCCTGCAACAGGAACGCCAGCGCGATGGCGACGGCCTGACACTGGCGGCAGACCTGCGGTTGAACCTGCGCCTGCGCGGCGAAATCGCCAGCGCAAGCCACCATCACGACGCGCGCCTTGGCGCGCTCCGCCGCGATCTGGCCATCCAGCGCGACAGACTGGCGCGCGAGGATCATCGCCGCGATCTTTATGCCAAGGCCGGGGCCGCGGCCCGGCTGGCCGAGGCCGAAGGGGCCGAGGCGCGGGAACAGGCGCAACAGCCGCCCGCCCGGGCGCTGCGCTGATCTGGCACCGAACTTGCACCCCATCCGCGAAGCCTTTTGACCTCAGGTCTGTCCCATGCTTGTGTCCGCCCTTGCCGCCCCTTCCTTGCCCTGCCTGAGCGGGCTGCCGCCCCTTGGGGGCGCGCCCGAGGCCGGCGCGGCGCCGGATTTCGCGCTGTTGTTGGCGGCGTTGGCTGTCCCTGCCCTGTCGCGCACGCCCGCACCGCGCATGGCCGACGCGGCTGAGCCGCCCGCCCCGGCGACGGCAAGGGACGGTGAAGTGCCGGACAGGGACGATAAGCCTCCGACTGCGCCCGAGGCGCCGGTGTTCGGTTTCCTGCCCGCCCCGATCCTGCCAGCCGATCCGCCCCAGCCGCCCCCGCAGCCGGCCGAAGCCGTGGCCGCGGCCGGGGCAGCGCAGGGGGTGGTTGCGCCCCCCCCCAGCAGCCCCGGACCAGAGAGCGCACCCCCGCCGCTGGACATTACCCAGCCGGATTGGCCCGCCCAACTGGCCGCCCGCCTTCGGGGCGACACGGGCCCGGTCGACGCGATGTCCGGCACCGACATCACGCTGGAGGTGTCGCCCGAAACGCTGGGCCCGCTTCGGCTTCGCATCACGGTCGAAGGCGATGGCGCGCGGATCTCCATACTGGCGGGGTCGGACGATGCGGCGCGGTTGCTGCAGGCTTCGCGCCCCGAACTGGAACGCAGCCTGGCCGATGCCGGGTTTTCGCTGGCCGGTGACGGGGCGCAGGACCGCCGCGGTGCGCCGCCACCGCAGTTGACGCCTGATCGCACCGCCGCCCTCGTGGCGCGGCGCCCCCTGCCTGCCCTTGCCCCCCAAGGCTCGGGTTCGGCGCTCAATCTGATTGCCTGAGGTGTGACGATGACAATGACCGCCGCCGAAACCCCGGCGCCGAAACGCGGCTTTCTGGGCCGGTTGATGCGCATGATCCTGTTTGTGCTCGCCGCGATCCTGCTGGTCGCTGCGGGCTTCGGGGGCGGCTATGTGTATTTCGGCAAACCGATGTCGCCGGCGGACGATCTGCTGCGGCTGATCGAAAAACCGCTGCCCGCTGCCGATGCACCCCCGGATGCCCCGCCCCGCGCCCCGCGCCCGCAGCCCAAGGGCGACGGGTTTGTGACCAGCTACTACACGTTTTCCGAACCGCTGGTGTCGAACCTGCGCGATTCACGGCGGTTCTTGCAGATCACGATCTCGGTGGCCACCGACTATGACAAAAAGGTGCTCGACCACGTCAAGACCCACGAAACCGCCATTCGCGCCGATGCCCTGCTGGTGCTCAGTGCCTTTACCGAGGACATGCTGAAAACCCGGGAAGGCCGCGACCAACTGGCCGCCGAACTGCGGGACGCGATCAATGCGCGGCTGGAGGCCATGGAACGCTTTGGCGGGATCAAGGAAGTGATCTTTCCCGCCTTCGTTCTGCAATAGGGCGATCATGTCAAAACCCCGCAAGCTTTCCTCGCACGAAGTCGCGGCCCTTGTCGGCGGGCTGATCGATTCCGACCTGCCGGGCCGCGCCGATGGCGATGATTTCCGCCCCTATGCGTTCGGCTCCAGCGATGTGTCGCTGGTCAGCGATTTCTATGGCCTGCGCATGATCAACGAACGCTTCTGCCGCATCGCCCGGGCGGCGTTTTTGCCCATGCTGCGGTTCCAGCCGCGGATATCGACTTTTCCGCCCGAGGTGCGCAGCTTTGACGACTATCGCAACGGGCAGGAAAACTTTGTGTCCATCACCCAGTCGCGGATCGAGGAACTGCGCGGAAACTCGTTGATCGTGATCCCGCCGTCCTTTGTCTGGATGTTGACAGATGCCTATTACGGCGGTTCGGTCCGCAGCCTGAAAAGCAGCCGGACCGAATTCACCGGGACCGAGCAACGGGTCATCGAGTTGGTGACCGACCGTCTGAATGGCGCATTGGCGCAGGCATGGCGCGACCTGATGGAACTGACCTTCACCCCGCAAAGCCGCGAGGAGAACATGCAGTTCGCCACGTTCACCGACGGTGACGACCATGTGGTGAACTGTTCCTTCATGGTGCAGCTTCCCGGCAACGAACCCGCCAGCTTCGACATTCTTTACCCGCTACAGACGCTAAAGCCGATATCGGCGCAGCTGCGGTCGCGGCTGCAATCGGATGTGGTGGGCGAGAACGATGGCTGGCGTGAAAGTCTGCACCGCGCGGTCCTGTCCATTCCGCTGTCGATTTCGGCGCGTCTGGCCGAACCGGAATTGCCCCTGCGCCAGCTTTTGCAGTTGCGCGAAGGCGACATGCTGCCGCTGGCGCTGAATGAAACGGTCGATGTCATCGTTGCGGGCAACCGCCTGTTTCGCGCCCGACCGGGCGAAATGCGTGGCATGGCCGCGCTCAGCATCCTCCAACCGGCGCTTGCGTCGGGCCACCCCGAAAGGACCCCATGATGGGCACCCGTGCCGAATATGCCAACACCGAAGGGCTCAAGCTTCTGGAAAACATCGTGGTCAAGCTGTCGGTCGAGGTGGGCCGCGCCGAACTGACCATCCGCGATCTGCTGCGGCTTTCCGAAAGTTCGATCATCGAACTGGATCGGCTGGCGGGTGACCCGATGGACGTTCTGGTGAACGGCACCGCAATCGCCAAAGGCGAGGTGGTGGTCGTGGGGGAACGGTTCGGAATTCGCTTTACCCAGATCATCGACCCCGCAAAACGCGCCGAAAGCATCTGAACGCGGCACGGAACCTGCAAGCCCCGGCTGACCGGAGGTTGCAAGACATGGACATCATCACATCCGAACAGGCGCTGACCGCCCTGCTGTTCCTTGCGCTGCTGGGCGCCGTGGCCTTGGTGCTGCGGTTGCGTCAGCGCGGGGGCGGCGGCGTGCCGGGGCGGCGGATGCGGGTGGCCGAAACGCTGGCCCTGTCACCGGGCGATCAGGCGCTGATCCTTGAAGTGGATGGCCGCGATTACCTTTTGGTGCGCCAACGGGGGGCCGCGCCCGCGATCCTTGGCTTGCCGGAGGTCCGCGCATGAACCGTCCCCGTCTGCTGCGCACTGGCGCACCGCTTCTGGCTGTGTCGCTTGCGGCCCTGCTGCCGGATCTGGCACAAGCGCAGGGCCTTCCGGCGCTGACGCTCAGCCAGGGGCAAGACGGCACGACCTATTCGCTGTCGCTCCAAATTCTGGTGCTGATGTCGGTGTTGACGGTGCTGCCGTCGCTGGTGCTGGGCATGACGGCCTTCACGCGCATCATCATCGTGCTTTCGATCCTGCGTCAGGCGCTGGGCACGCAACAGACGCCTCCCAACCAGGTGCTGATCGCACTGGCGTTGTTCCTGACCGCGTTCGTGATGCAGCCCACCCTGACCCCGATCTATGAAGAGGCGGTGTCCCCTTATCTGGAGGGCGAGATTACGGCCCAGACCGCGATGGCGCGCGGTGAAACCCACATGCGGGCCTTCCTGCTGGAAAACACCCGGCAGGCCGATCTTTTGATGTTTGCCGATCTGGCCGGTGACGCGCCTTATGCCGGGTCGGCGGATGTGCCGCTGACGGTGCTGCTTCCGGCGTTCCTGACATCGGAACTCAAGACGGCGTTTCAGATCGGGTTCCTGATCTTTCTGCCGTTTCTTGTAATCGACATGCTGGTCGCCTCGATCCTGATGGCGCTGGGGATGATGATGCTCAGCCCGGTGCTGGTGTCGCTTCCGTTGAAACTGCTGTTGTTTGTCATGGTGGATGGTTGGTCCTTGCTGATGGGGTCGCTGGCCGCCGGATACGGGGTGCAGTGATGGACCCTGCCGAAAGCATCGAGTTTCTGCAGCGCGCGTTGTGGCAGGTGTTGCTGACCGGCGGGCCGGTGTTGGGCGTGGCGCTGGCAGTCGGGATCGTGGTCGGGGTGCTGCAGGCCGCAACCACGATCAACGATGCCACCATCGGCTTTGTGCCCAAGCTGGTGCTGGTGATGGGCACGCTGGCGCTGACCGCCGGATATGTGCTGTCGCGGCTGTCGGATTTCTTTGGCGTCGTGTTCCAGTCCATCGCCACGCTGAACTGATGGAACCGCCCGCCTTGCCTGCGCTCGACCTTGTGCCGTTGCTGGATCAGGTCCTGATGCATTTTGTGCTGGTGGTGCGGATCGGCGCCTTTCTGGTCGCGGCGCCGTTTCTGGGCGCGCGGTATGTGCCGGTGCAGGTGCGGATCGTGCTGTCTTTTGCGCTGGCGCTGCCGCTTTGGGGCCGGGTTCCGCTGCCCCCGCCCGACCAGATCGCCAGCCTTGGCGCGGTGCCGATGATCGCGGGCGAACTGGTGCTGGGGCTTGCTGCCGGTTCGGTGCTGACGATCCTGTTCTCGGCCGCCGCCTTGGCCGGGGACCGCATCGCGAACACCGCGGGCCTTGGGTTCGCCGCACAGTTCGACCCTTCGGCGGGTGGGCAGACCCCGGTGATCAGCCAGTTGTTCACCTTTGGGTTGATGATGGTCTTCGTCACCTCGGATGGCCATCTTGCGGCACTCCGCATCGTGCTGGACAGTTATGCAAGCCATCCGCCCGGAAGCCCGATCAACCTGTCGTTGCTGGCGGCCGGGATCGAAAGCGGGGCGCGGATGTTCGCGCTGGGCCTCATGCTGTCGCTTCCGGTGATGGGGTTGCTGGTGCTCGTCAATGTTGCGGTCGGCGTGCTGACCCGGTCGGCCCCGCAGTTCAACGTGTTCTCGTTCGGGTTCCCGCTGACAATGGCAGCGACGGTGCTCATGCTCTACGTCTCGGCCCCGCATCTTGGGCACGGCTTTCGCTTGCTCACCGACGAGGCATTGCTGGCCCTGTCCGCCGTTTTGGGGACCGCGCATGGCCAGTGAGGACACCGACCTTGAAAAGACCGAAGACCCGACGCAGCGCCGTCTGGATGACGCGCGCGAACGCGGCCAGATTCTGACCTCGCAAGAGGCTTTCGTCTTTGCGGCGCTTGGGGCTGGAACGGCGGTTCTGGCCCTTGGGATGGCCGCACTTCCGGACCTTGCGGCGCAATGGGCGGGGCTGTTGCGCTTTGACGCCAGCGCCGCCGACCTGATCCTGCCGCGGCTGTCGCAGGTCTGGCTGATCCTGCTGGTGGGTGGGCTCGCGGCCGCGGTGCCGGTGGTCGTATCGGTGCTGGCGGTGCAGGCGGCGCTTGGCGGGCTACGGCTGGCGCCCAAGGCGCTGGGCTTCAAGCCTGACAAGTTGAACCCGCTGACCGGGATGAAGCGACTGGTGTCGGCGCAATCGGGCATCAACCTGCTGAAGTCGCTGGCAAAGGTCGGGATGCTGGGCTTTGTGGCGCAGGGCCTTTTGATGGGGTGGTTGCCCGAGTTTCTGGCGCTTGGGGATGCGGGCGCAGCAAGCGCGACGGTGATGATGGGGCGCCAGATCGTGACGATGCTGGGGTTGCTCTGCATCGGGCTGGCGGTGATCGCGGCGGCTGACATCTTGTGGCAATCCCACAGCCGCATGGCCTCGTTGCGGATGACGAAGGACGAGGTAAAGCGGGAATACAAGGAACAGAACGGGTCGCCCGAACTGAAGGGAAAGATCCGGCAAAAACAGATGTCCGCCGCGCGCCGCATGGCCCGGCAAAGCGCCTCGGTCGCGCAGGTGCCCACGGCCACGGCCGTCATCACCAACCCGCAGCATTTTGCGGTCGCGCTGCGCTATGTGCCGTCGGAACAGGCGGCGCCGGTCATCGTCGCGATGGGCAAGGACGCGGTCGCAGCGCAGATCGTCGCGCGGGCGCGGGGCGCGGCAATCCACACGCTGCAAATTCCACCATTGGCACGCGCGCTGTATTTTTCAGGCGATATCGGTGCGGAAATCGACGAGCGGCTGTTTCCGGTGGTGGCTGCGGTCCTTGCCTATGTGTTCCGGCTGGATCGAGGCGAACAGGCGGACCTGCCGGATATCGACCTGCCGCCCGACATGCGCCGCGACAGTCACGGGCGCCCCGAACAGCCGTGACTGGCATGATTGTTGCCCCGTCATGGCCACAGCGCCGCGATGCAGGAATGCCAGATGACCGATGCAGCCAACACCCCCCTGAACGAAGCCATCGAGCGCGCGCTTGCCGCCGCCGAAGCCGCCACCGACGCCGCCGCCGAGGCACAGGCCGCCGCGCGGGCGGCCCCTGCCGCAGCCTTGGCCCCGCAGCCTGCTCCTGCGCCCAACAGCCGCCTTGTGGTGCTGGCGGGTGCCGCTGCGGTGGGTGCGCTGCTGTCGCTGGGTGCGGCGGGGGTGGTCTATGTCCGCTCGGTCGCCGACCTGCGCGAAGCGGCTGAACTGCAGACGACCGCGGCCAGCAAGATGATCGAACAGATCCGCGGGCTGGCCGATCTCAGTGGCGCGTTCGATCCCGCGACCCTTGCGCGCAAGCCGGATGTCGAGGCGATCGGTGTGCAGGTCGGCGGGCTGGTGGCACCCGCCACAACCGACGACCTTGCCAAACTGCGCGCCGACCTGATGGCCGCAATCTCGGAGATCACGCTGCGGCTGGGTGCACTGGGCGAACGCCCGGCCGAGGCGGGCACGGCGGAACTGACGATGATGCTGGGCGAAACACTGCGCCGGCTTGACGCCTTGCCCAAGACGCCCGCCGCCGCTGAAAAACCTGCAGCCCGCCCGCCTGCAAAGCCGGCGGCGCCGCGCCCCTCAGCCGCGCGCAAGCCCGAGCCGACGCCCTATCGTTACCCCTGACCGCCTCAGCGGAACTGGGTTTCGATCACGGCGCGGCGGCG
>JAUXPG010000113.1 GCA_030683915.1 Gemmobacter sp. | reverse complement strand
GCTGCCGCTGCCGCCGATGCAGCGCCACCGCTGGCCCGGCGCGCGCTCCAGATCCAGCCGCAGCACGCCAAGATGGCTGGCGGCAAAGCCCGGCATGCAGGCAGGTTTGCCCGCCAGATGCCCCGCCACCGGGTCGATGCCGGGGGCTGGCGGGAAATCCGGCCCCGGAAACACCTGATGGCTGTGTCCGGCCACCACCGCATCAATGCCCGGCACCGCCGCCAGCGCCAGCGCCGCATGTTCCGCCCACGGATCTTCGCCCCCTTCGGACGTGCCGATGCCGGAATGGCACAGTGCCACCACCACCTCGGCCCCGGCCGCGATCATCTGCGGCACCAGGCGGCGCGCGGTGGACACGATGCCGTCGACCTGTGCGCGCCCGTCCAGATGGGCGTGGTCCCACACCATCACCTGCGGCGGCAGAAACCCGATCACACCGACATAAAGCGGGCGCTGGCGCCCGTCGTCGCAGGTCACGCGGCGGTCAAGGATAGTCCAGCGGGAAAACAGCGTAGGCCCGCCATCGGTCCGGCGCAGGTTGGCGCACAACACCGGAAACCGCGCCCCGGCCAGCGCATCGCCCATGAATGCAAGTCCATAGTTGAAATCGTGGTTCCCGAGCGCGACCGCGTCATAGTCCAGCAGGTTCATGGCCTCGACCATCGGGTGGGGGGTTGCGGGGCCGGGGGGCCGGGCATCGGCCAGTGCCTCGCCCAAGGCGGTCCCTTGCAGGAAGTCACCGTTGTCCATCAGCATCGCGTTCGGCAAACTGGAGCGAAAATCGCGGATGCGTCCCGCAACCGAAGCAAGCCCGGTTCCCGGTGCCGCGCGGTCTGCGTAGTAATCCCAGGGGCAAAGATGCAGGTGCAGGTCGCTGGTGGCCAGCACCGTGACGGTGCATCGCGCCGGTTGGCCAGTGGTGAAACCTTTGCGCGCCAATGGGGTATCCTGCGTAATTGCCCGTCGCCCCCAACTTACGCCGCAGAACGGCGGATTCCAGCGCGCAAGGCCGGCCGCGTGCATTGTGCAACTATAGGTTGCATTTCGGCAACGGCGGCACCGATCCCTTCCCCCGCCGCAAAGGGCGTGTCATCCATCGCGAAACGGGATGCGGAGCAGGCAGATGCGGGATGCGGAATCGGTGACTTTCGGCGGCCTTGGCGGGCTGGACCGGGCGGCGGCCTTGCGGGGCGATGCCGCGCGGCAGGCCGCACTCTGGCACGGCGGGCAGGCGCGCGTTCTGCCGATGTGGCGCGGCAAACCGCTGGTCGGGGGGGCTGCGCGTGATGCGCTGGGGCTGGTGCCTGCCGGTCATCCCGTGCTGGACGATGCCGCAGGCCGCGCGCCGCTGTTTCTGGGGCTGGCCGGTGACACCCCGCTGTTTGCCGCCGACATCTCTGGCTGGGAACCGGCGGGGCTCGACGCTGCGGCGCAGGCGGCGTTCTTTGATCCGACCGAACAGCAGCACCCGGCCTTGCCGCCTGACCTGCGGTTCTCCGAATTGCGCGGCGTGATGGCGCAACTGTCGCCGCTGGATGCCGAACTGGCCGCGATGGCGCGCGGGCTGTTCGAATGGCACCGCACCCATGGCTTTTGCGCGCGCTGCGGCCATGCGTCCGAGGTGACGATGGCGGGCTGGCAACGCCAATGCCCGGCCTGCAACGCGCCGCATTTTCCGCGCACGGATCCGGTGGTCATCATGCTGATCGCGCGCGGCAACCGGGTGCTGATGGGCCGCTCACCGGGCTGGCCGCAGGGGATGTTTTCCTTGCTGGCAGGCTTTATCGAACCGGGCGAAACCATCGAGGCCGCCGTGCGGCGCGAGGTGGCCGAGGAAACCGGCATCGCTGTCGGCGCTGTGCGCTATCTGGCCAGCCAACCGTGGCCATTTCCGGCCTCGCTGATGCTGGGTTGCGCGGGCGAGGGGCTGAGCGACAACATCACCGTCGATCCGGCAGAGCTTGAGGCCGCGCGCTGGGTCACGCGCGAGGAGATGGTCGAGGTGATGGGCGGGCGCCACCCCGAACTGCGCCCTGCGCGAAAAGGCGCAATTGCCCATTTCCTTATACGAGCCTGGTTGGCGGATGCGCTGGACTGACACGGTGGGCCGGTCCATATCTCGGACAGGGGCGGACAGGGGGCAGGGTACGAATGAAGTTCAGTGCGCGTGAGGATATCGAGGTGCCGGTGGCCGGTGTTTGGGCTGTCCTGACCGATTACGAAGGGTTCGAACGCGCCGCCTTGCGCCGGGGCGCCGAGGTGCAGCGCAAGGATGTGGGGGGCGCACCGACATGGGCTGCGGCCTTTGTATTTCGCGGCAAGCGCCGCTCCATGACCATCCGTCAGGACCGCGCCGAAGCGCCCGGCGTGCTGGCCTTTTCGGGCGAAAGCCGTCAGGTCGAGGGAACGCTTGTGATCGAACTGCTGGAACTCGGCCCCCGCCGTACCCGCATGACGATCACCACCGAGGTCCGCCCGCTCAGCCTTGCGGCGCGGTTGTTCCTGCAATCACTGAAACTGGCGCGCGGACGGCTGATCAAACGATATCAGACGCGGGTGGCGCAACTGGCCACCATGATCGAGGCGCGGGCGCGCGGGCAAAAGGCCGGTTTCTGACCGTCTGGACAAATTCGCGCCTTGGGGTCAGGATGGCGTCAATGAATTTTGTTGCGAGGGCCCATGTCGCTTCTGCAAGTTGCCACCGAAGTGCGTGAAAATGCGTG
>JAUXPG010000343.1 GCA_030683915.1 Gemmobacter sp. | reverse complement strand
CCAGCACCTGACCTTCGGCGGTTTCGGTCTCATAGCCCAGAAACTCGGTCGTGCCATGCTTTTCGGCAAGCTCGAACCAGATCGCGGCATCCGTCGCCTCGCCCGAACCGGACCACGACGCCCGCGCCTTGGCCTTTTGTTCGGCCATCGCGGTGTCAAACCCTTCGGTCTCCACCTCGCGGCCCTTTTCGCGCAAGGCATCCTGCGTCAGGTCCAGCGGGAAGCCGTACGTATCATAAAGCTTGAACGCCGCCGCGCCGGGCAGCGGCGCCCCCTCGGGCAGCCCCTCCAATTCGGCATCGAGCAGCTTCAGACCGCGGTCCAGCGTCTGTTTGAACCGGGTTTCCTCCAGCTTCAACGTTTCCTCGATCAGCGATTGCGCGCGGGCAAGCTCGGGATAGGCGCCGCCCATCTGGCGCACCAATGCGGGCACCAGACGGAACATCATCGGGTCCTGCATCCCCAGCATATGCGCGTGGCGCATCGCCCGGCGCATGATCCGACGCAGAACATAACCGCGGCCGTCGTTGCTGGGCGTGACGCCATCGGCAATCAGGAACGAAGTTGACCGCAGATGGTCGGCAATGACGCGGTGGTGCGTCTTGCCCTTGCCGTCCGGGTCGGTGCTGGTGGCGTGGGCGCTGGCCTCGATCAGGCTGCGCATCAGGTCGGTGTCGTAGTTGTCGTGCTTGCCCTGCAGCAGCGCGCCGATGCGCTCCAGCCCCATGCCGGTGTCGATGCTTTGCATCTCCAAGGGGACAAGGCGGCCATCAGCGAACTGTTCGTTCTGCATGAAGACGTTGTTCCAGATCTCGATGAACCGGTCGCCATCCTGTTCGGCGCTGCCCGGCGGGCCGCCCCAGATGCTGTCGCCGTGATCATAGAAGATTTCGGTGCACGGCCCGCAGGGCCCCGTCGGCCCCATGCGCCAGAAATTGTCATCGGTCGGAATGCGGATGATCTTGTGATCGGCAAAGCCGGTCACCTTCTTCCAGATGCCGGCCGCCTCGTCGTCGGTGTGATAAACGGTGACGCACAGCCGGGACGGGTCAAGCGCGAAGTCCTTGGTCAGCAATTCCCAGGCAAAGACGATGGCCTGTTCCTTGAAATAGTCGCCAAAGCTGAAGTTGCCGAGCATCTCAAAGAACGTGTGGTGCCGTGCAGTATAGCCCACATTGTCCAGATCGTTGTGCTTGCCGCCCGCGCGCACGCATTTTTGCGCGGTTGTCGCGCGCACATAATCGCGCCGCTCGGCCCCGGTGAAACAGTTCTTGAACTGCACCATGCCCGAGTTGGTGAACATCAACGTGGGGTCATTGCGCGGCACCAGCGGACTGGAGGCAACCACCTGATGCCCGTTGCGGGCAAAGAAATCGAGAAAGGTCGATCGGATATCGTTCAGCGAGGGCATGTCAGGGGGGCCTCCGGGCATTCTGTCGCCCCCCGTTTAGCGGGCGGCGCGGGGCCTGTCCACGGGGGACCGGACCCGCGCGGCGCGTTACTCGGTCAGGTCTTCGGGCGTCGGCGGAACCGCAAAATCAAGACCGTTGGCATTGCGGATCCTGCCTTCGATCTCGGCGGCAACCGACGGGTTCGCGCGCAGGAACGCCTTGGCGTTTTCGCGGCCTTGCCCGATGCGTTCGTCACCCCAGGAATACCAGCTGCCGGACTTCTCGATCACCCCGGCCTTGACCCCCAGATCGACCAACTCGCCGGTCTTGGAAATGCCTTCGCCATACATGATGTCGAATTCGACCTCGCGGAACGGCGGGGCGACCTTGTTCTTCACCACCTTCACGCGGGTGGCGTTGCCCACCACCTCGTCCCGGTCCTTGATTGCCCCGGTGCGACGGATGTCGAGCCGCACACTGGCATAGAATTTCAGCGCGTTGCCGCCCGTGGTGGTTTCGGGGCTGCCGAACATCACGCCGATCTTCATGCGGATCTGGTTGATGAAGATCACCATGCAGTTGCTGCGCCCGATGCTGGCGGTCAACTTGCGCATGGCCTGGCTCATCAGGCGGGCCTGACTGCCCATCTGCATGTCGCCCATGTCGCCCTCGATTTCGGATTTCGGCACAAGGGCCGCCACCGAATCCACCACCACAAGGCTTACCGCGCCCGACCGCACCAGCGTATCGACGATTTCCAGCGCCTGTTCGCCGGTGTCGGGCTGCGAGATCAGCAACTCGTCCAGATTGACCCCCAGCTTGGCAGCATACCCCGGGTCCAGCGCATGTTCGGCATCGACAAAGGCGCAGACGCCGCCTTTTTTCTGCTCTTCAGCCACCACATGCAGCGTCAGCGTGGTTTTGCCGCTGCTTTCGGGGCCATAAATCTCGATGATACGGCCTTTGGGCAGACCGCCGATCCCCAGCGCGATGTCCAGACCAAGCGAGCCTGTCGATGTCGCCTCGATCTCGGCGATCGGGTTGTTCTGGCCCAGCCGCATGATCGAACCCTTGCCGAACTGCCGTTCGATCTGCGCCAGCGCGCTTTCCAGCGCCTTGTTCTTGTCCATGTCCCGCTTTCCGCCGAAGTCCAGAAGGTTAGAGCCTGCCATAGTGCCTCTCCTTATTCCACAGCCGCGGGGGCGCGGCAATCGGGTGTTTGTTCATGTATCGTTCACGTGTGTATGCGATCAAACCAAGAACATATCAACCGCATTCTCCTCGAATGTCACCTTTCCAGAAAATGCTTAAGCGAAGGTTTACGCCGCTCGGGCGGGTTGCTACACCCGGCGCAGCAAGGGAGGTCGGGCATGCTTGTGTTCTGGGATCAGCGGCTGGTGTTTCTGGCGACGCCGAAAACCGGCTCCACTGCCATAGCCATGTCGCTCGAATCGCTGGCCTCGGTGTCAATTCAGCGCCCACCCGTTCTCAAGCACACGTCGGTGCAGCGGTTCCACCGCTTTGTAGGGCCTTACCTGAAGGTCGCGTCGGGGCATGACTTCACCACCGTCGCGCTGATGCGCGAACCGCTCGATTGGCTGGGCAGCTGGTTTCGCTATCGCCAGCGCGAGGATCTGCTGGACGAAAACGCCTCGACCAAAGGCATGAGCTTCGATGATTTCGCCTCGGCCTACTGCGAGACTCCGCAGCCGATGTTCGCCGAAGTCGGCTCGCAGGCGCGGTTCCTCGCGCCGGAAGGTCGCGCGCCCGTAGACCGCATCTTCTGCTACGAACGGATCGAGGACTTTGTCGAATTCCTCGAGGACCGTCTGCGCTGCGAAATCCACCTGCCCCGTGTCAATGTGTCGCCGCTGGCTGACCTGAAGTTGCGGCCCGAAACCGAACGGCGGGTGCGCAAGGCAATGGCGCGTGACATCGCGCTCTATGAGTCGCTGAGCTGAGCGAGCCGTTCAGTGCAGCTGATTGTGAACCGTGCGCGTCAGATCATCGAGCGAGAATGGTTTCGGCAGGAAAACCGAAGTTGGAATGTCGGCCTGGATGTCGGCAAAGCTGTCTTCGGCATAGCCTGATACAAACACCACGCGCACTCCCGGCCGCCCTTTCAGGGCCTCCCGCACCCAGGTGGGCCCGTCGAGCCCCGGCATGATGACATCGGTCACGAACACATCCACCGTCAGCCCTGGATCGGACAGGATGTCGAGCGCGGTTTCCGCCGTTTCTGCCTCGATCACCGTATAGCCGCGCAGCCGCAGCGCGCGCGCGGCGAAGGCGCGCACCGGCGCCTCATCCTCGACCAAAAGTACGACGCCGTGACCTGACCGCACCGGAGCGCGCAGCGGTGGGGGCGGGGCAACCGGGGTGTCCACCCCGGCGTGAAGCGGGAAATAGACCGAAAATTCCGTGCCTTGTCCGGCAATGCTGTCCACAAAGATGAAGCCGCCCGATTGTTTGACGATGCCGTAGGCGGTGGAAAGGCCGAGCCCGGTGCCCTCGCCGGGCCGCTTGGTGGTGAAGAACGGCTCGAACACCTTGTCGATGATTTCGGGCGGGATGCCTGTGCCCTCGTCGGTGACCCGGATCAGCGCGTAATCGCCGGCCGGAACAACCGCGCGGTTGCGGCGCAAATCCTCGGCCAGATGGCAGGCTGCCGTCTCGATCCGGATCACTCCGCCACGCGGCATTGCATCGCGGGCGTTCACCACAAGGTTCATCAACACCTGTTCCAACTGCCGCCGATCCGCCCGGATCGGGCCGACATCGTCGGACGATTGCAGCGCCAGCCGCACCTTTTCGCCCACCAGACGTTTGAGCAGATGGGTCACATCGGCCAGCACCTCGGCCAGATGCAGCCGCTCGGGCTTCAGCGTCTGTTTGCGTGAAAACGCGAGCAGCTGACCGACCAGCGCAGCCGCGCGATTGGCGTTCTGATGGATCTGCGCCAGATCGCCATAGTCGGGATCGGTCGGATCATGGCGCAGCAGCAGCAGGTCGCAATGCCCGGAAATCGCGGTCAGCAGGTTGTTGAAATCATGTGCCACGCCGCCGGCCAACTGGCCGATGGCTTGCATCTTCTGGCTTTGCACGAACTGCGCCTCCAGCGTTTTCATCGCCGTGGCATCTGACAGAACCGCGATCAGCCCGTCCTGCGGTCCCGTCCCCAGCGCACGCAGCGTGATCTGCACGAACTCCTCTTCCGCTGCGCGGCTCAGGCGCAACACCTCGGGCTTGCCTGGCAGGCGCCCCGCAGCAACATCGCCGATCCAGTCGCGCACCGAGCGGCCAAGCCCCACCACCAGATCCGAGGCGGAAACCGCCTCGTCCGGCGCGATGCGCAGCAACTCGCGCGCCTGCCGGTTGGCGTTCATCACCGCACCTTGCGCCGACAAGCGCACCAACGCCACCGGCAGATCCTCGACCCCGTCGATGGACGAAGGGGCCGGCAGGGCGCGCGACGGCAGCAGATAAATCTCGCG
>JAUXPG010000302.1 GCA_030683915.1 Gemmobacter sp. | reverse complement strand
CGCGGTCGGTCGCATAGCCGATGCCGAGGTCCTGGATGTCGAGCAAGGGGGTCACGATGTTTTCCGCAGTTTCGGGTCCAGTTGATCGCGCAGTGCCTCGCCCAGAAAGGTGAAGCCCAAGGTCACGAGGATCAGCGGGATGCCGCCGGCAATGATGATCCACGGGGTAGAGCGGATGAAATCGAACCCGTCCTTCAGCGTGGCGCCCCAGCTGGGGGTTCCGGGTGGCACCCCGACGCCAAGAAAACTCATCCCCGCCTCGATCGTGATGACCACCGGCAGGTTGATCGCCGCCAGAATGAAGAACGGGCCCACGGTATTTGGCAGGATGTGATGTCCGATGATCCGCGCTGCGGACGCGCCTATCGACCGCTCGGCCAGAATGAATTCGGCGTTTCGCAGCGTCAGGGTCTGCGTCCTCACCACACGGGCGTATTCCGAGAACGACGTCAGCACCACCACCACGATGACCGTGGCGATCCCGCGCGGCATAAGGGCCGCCAGCGCCAGCGCCAGAATGATGGACGGGTAGGCGCGCAGCGTGTCGAACAGGAACAACAGTGCATTGTCCAACCAGCGCGGCCCGAACCCGGCGATCATGCCCAGCACCAGCCCGATCAGCCCCGAAATGCTGACCGAAACAATGCCGACGGTCAGCGCGATGCGCCCGCCTTGCAACAGCCGCGAAAAGGTGTCGCGGCCCAGATTGTCGGTGCCCAGCCAATATGTCGCAGACGGGGGCGCAAAGCGGTCGGCCATGTGCATGGCGCGGTAATCGTGCGGCGCAATCCAGTCGGCCAGCACCGCCATCGCCACCAGTGACACGATGATCACCATGGCCGTAAGCGCAAGCGGATCACTGACAAGGCGCCCGAGCAGCGTTTTGGGAATGGGTGTCATCCGCGGTTCCTTTGGCGCGGGTCCAGCGCGATGTTCACCAGATCGGCGATCAGCGTGCAGGCGACGAAGAAGGCGATGGCGACGAACATCGCCCCCATGACCACCGGATAGTTGCGGCCCGAGACGGATTCGTAGATCAGGCTGCCAAGTCCCGGGCGGGAAAACACGATTTCGGCAAACACCGCACTCGACAGCATGCCGCCGATCCCGACGCCCAACACCTGCACCGCCGGAAGGATCGCCACGCGCAGCGCGTAATTGTAAATCACCACCCGCCTTGGCAGTCCAAAGGCGCGGGCGGTGCGGATATAGCTTTCGCCCAGCGTCTCCAGCATCGAGGCCCGCACGATCCGCGCCACATATCCAACCCACGAGATGCCGATGGCAAAGGACGGCAGCACCAGATGCCAAATCCGGCTGCCAAGGCTGCCGGTTTCGCCTGCGCCGATGGTTGGAAACCAGCGCAGCGTGACGCCAAAGATCAGCAGGCTGTAAAGCGCCACCACGAACGACGGTGCAGCGAGCAGACCGACGGACAGCACCCCGGTGATGCGGTCCAGCCAGCCGCCGCGCTGGTCCGCCGAAAAGGCGCCGAGCAGGATGCCAAGCGTGGCTGACCACGAAATCGCACCGAACACCAAGGCGACGGTATGCGGCAGCGCCGCGGATATGGCCGATGCGACCGAGCGGTTTCGTGCATAGTCGGTGCCCAGGTCGCCCGACAGCAGCCGGCCCCACAGGTTCACGATCTGCATCGGCAGCGGTTCGTCCAGCCCCATCTGCGCGCGAAAATCCGCCCGCATTTCGGGGGTGGAGCGCGGCCCCAGAAGCACCGTTGTCGGGTCGCCGGGCAGCGAGACCATCACGGCATAAAGCGCGCTGGTCGCGACGAGCACGATGCAGACGGCCAGCGCGAGGCGCTGCGCGATGTATTTCAGCATGGGGGCGCCTTTGCGGACGGGGCCGTTGTCAGGCCGGTGCGACCGGGGCGCGGAACGGCCCCGGTCGCTAACGGGTATCAGGCGGCGCGGAAGTATTGCACCAACGGAATGCCGTCGGGCCGCGTCGCCGGGATGATCGAGGTGTCGTACAGGTTCGGTGTCACGCCATGCGTGATGAACCTGTAGCCGCCCGATTCCTCCATCAGATCTTGCATACGCTGATACATCGTATCGCGCTTGGCGCTGTCGGTTTCGATCATCGCGGCTTCGTGCAGCGCGTCGAACTCTGCGTTGGAGAACCGTTCCCAGTTCCAGTTGCCGATTTCCGCAGTGGTGAACCAAGCCGTCGCATAGAACGGGTCGGGCGTCATCGAGAACCGCTTCATCACCAGTTCCACCGTTTTCCAGCGGTCACCATCCGATGCAACACCCAGGGTCCAGAACGACCCCGATTCATGCACTTCGATCTTCAGGTCGATACCGGCCTGCACCATCGTGGCCTGAAGCACCTGAGCCGCCGTCGTGAAGATCACGTTGTTTAGCACGTTCAGCGTGATTTCCAGCCGGTCGATGCCCGCTTCCGTCAGCAGCGCTCGCGCCTTGGCGTAATCGGCCTGCGGCGGGATCAGGCTTGCCTTGCGGTGCCCGATCAGGCCCGGAGCGATGATCCCGGTCGAAGGTTCGGCGACATTGTAATAGGACGCTTCCACGATGCTCGGCACATCGATGGCATGCTGAATCGCCTGCCGCACGCGCGGATCGGTGAACTTCGGATGTTCGATGTTCAAACCGATCCAGACGTAGAACAGCGCGGGGTGCACGCGCAGTTCGGTTCCGGCCGGCGGTTTCGCCTGAACGCGCGCCACCGAGCCCGGCCCGATCGCAGTAAAGTTCACGTCGCCCGCCTCCTTGGCGATTTCCGCCGCAGATTCGTCAACGATCATGATCAGGTCAACCCGGTCAAAATCGGCGGGGGTGCCGCCGAAGTCGGGGTTGCGCTCCAGCACCCAGCGTTCGCCGGGGCGCTGTTCGACCACGCGATAAGGGCCGCTGACGGTCGGGGGCATTGCGGTGTTAATGCGGCCTCCCGCCGCTTCAACCGCCTTTTTGCAGACCACGTTGCCGGTGATATAAGGCAGCGCGATGGTCCAGATCGGCGCGAACGGCTTTTCAAGATGGATGATGCCGCTGTGGGTGCCTGTCACTTCGACATGGGTGAAGGGCCCCAGATCGGCCTTGTTTCGCGACTTCATCGCGGGATCGATGATGCGCTCCATCGAGAATTTCACGTCTTCGGCCGTGATCTCACCAAAGCCGTTCGACCACATTTGCCCGGTCTTGATCGTGAAGGCGATCTTGAGCGGATCAACCTGTTCGATCGTTTCGGCAAGGTCCAGTTGATGGCCCCACTCATCGCCCGGCTTGAACTGGATGAGCTTGCGGTAGATGCAGTTGTACAGCATCTCGTCGATCAGGCCCGAGGCGTCGATCGGGTCGAAATCGTCGGCTTCGGAGTAAAGGCGGACGTTCAGCTGCTTGCCATTTGCGCTGGCCCAAGCGGTGACCGGGCCGAACGAAGTGGCCGACAGCGCGGCGAGCCCGCCCAGCACCTGACGGCGGCTGAGATCAGGTATCAAGCTTGCAGGTTTTCTTGTCATTGCAGTGCTCCCTGTGGGTGATCATTTTTTTCCCACATTGTGCCTTGGTGCCGCAGTCTGGCAATTGAGCAAACCCCCGCACTCCGCCGCGCTTGAGCGCCATAATCGCGTCAGGTTGCGTCAGATCGGCAGTTCAATTGCCGTCAGCAGTTGCGGCGCGTCGGAGCCTGCCATCAGAATCCGGCTGACTTGCGGTGGGATGTGCTTGCTGGAGGGCTGGAAAATGCCCGTTCGGCGCAAGGCCCGCAGGGGTTTGCACCCGGGAATCCGTTCTAAAAACACAGGCGAGGCGAAGGGCGCCCGCGCAGTCCGTCCCTGCACCCCCAGCGTCATCCCCGACAGGAACCGCACCTCGGGGGTGGGCGAGGAAAACAGGATGGTCTGCGATATCGACCGCAGTTCGTGTGCATTGTGGTCGATGATGAAAATCCTGCCGTTGAGCGACAGCGCGACACCCAAATATTTCACGAAATGCGACCGTCCCAGCGGGCTTTCCTCGGGCTGGATGCGTTCGATCAGGCGGGTAAAGAACACGTCCTTGCGGACCGAGATGCGAAGCAGCGAACACCTGATCATCCCGGGCCGACTCGGCGTGAAATAGTAATAGAAATAGTAACCGCAGTAGGGTTTCAGCACGTTGACCGAGGTTGTGAACATGCGGTCCAGCGTGCCCGCTGCGGGGCCAAGCGCGCGCAGCAGGTTCTGTGCCCGCGGTCGCAGGGCAACCATTTCGGCAAAGCGCGGCGGGGGGGCCAGCAATTCGTCCTCGTCCACCCCGAAATGGTCGCAGATGCGGCGCATGTTGCGCTGCGATGGATGAGACGACCCGTTCAGGTATTTCGTGAACTGTTGCCGGTTGATCCCCATGTCCCGGCACGCATCCGAGATGGAAGGCGAATAGCTGCACAGCAGCTTGAGGTTCTGGAGCAGATTCGCGCGGGTCATGGCGCAACTTTACCACAACCCGTGCCGCAAGCTTCATGCAACCGGGGTTCAATTCGCGTCATTTTCCGGTTTCGGCGCCGCAAGGCGCGTCGCTCCGGTGAACAGGCTTCAACCCAGCACGGAATCATAGCCGAACAGGGCCGCCGACCCGCCGGTATGCAGGAAAACGATCCGTTCGCCGGCGCGGAACCGCCCGGTGCGGCAATAATCGATCAGTCCCGCGGCGGCCTTGCCGGAATAGACCGGATCCAGCAAAATCCCCTCGGTCCGGGCGAACAGGCGGACGGCCTCCAGCGTCGCTTCGCTGGGGATGCCATAGCCCCCTCCGACATAGGCGCAATCGGCCACGACGTCGTGCCTGTCAACCATGCCGGGGCAACCCAGCTTTTCCGCCGTGCCGCAGGCCAGAGCGAACACCGACGCCTCCTGCCGGTCCTTGGGCGCGCGGACCCCGAAGCCAAGCAGTGGAATCCCGGCGTGAATCGCTTTCAGCCCGGTGATCAGTCCAGCCTGCGTTCCGGCGCTTCCTGTGGCGGTCACGATATGGTCCGCGACCAGCGCACGATCATTGAGTTGCCCCACCAGTTCGAAGGCGCAGTTCACGTACCCAAGCGCACCCGTCGGGTTCGAGCCGCCGCCGGGGATGATATAGACCTTGCGCCCTTTGGCCCGGAACGCCTCGGCTGCCGACTCCATCGCGGCGGCCATATCGGTTCCGCCGGGGTGTTTCTCCACGCTGGCACCGTGCAATCGATCCAGCAGCACGTTGCCGTTGGCGTTGTAATTTGCGTTGTTCGATCCGGTGCGGTCTTCCAGCAGGATATGGCAATCCATGCCGATCCGTGCGGCAAAGGCCGCGGTTTGGCGCGCATGGTTGGATTGTGTCGCGCCTTGGGTGATGACCAGATCCGCGGCCGCGTCCTGTGCCTCGGCCATCAGGAATTCAAGCTTGCGGGTCTTGTTGCCGCCGGTTGACAGGCCGGTGCAGTCATCCCGCTTGATCCAGATGTCCGGCCCGCCCAACAGTGCCGACAGCCGGTCCAACCGTTCAAGCGGCGTGGGCAAATGCGCCAGAAAAATGCGGGGGAAGCGGGAAAGAAGCATATGGTGCGGTCCTTGACTTGCAAGAACTGATTGTTGTGCAAACAGCGAGCCGGTTCAAATTCGAAAAGCGCGAGCCATGATGCAAATTCGGAATGTTATTGGAGGTCGTGATGCGGTTGGAATGGCTGGAGGATATTTTGGCAGTGGCCGAAACCGGATCGTTCAGCGAGGCGGCAGAGCGGCGGCACTTGACCCAATCCGCCTTCTCGCGGCGCATCCGCCAGATCGAAGAACATGTCGGCGTCGAACTGTTCGACCGAACGCACAAACCCGTGCATCTGCGCCCGACCACCGCCAGCCGCCATGTTGAGATTGCCCGGTTGGCCGCCGATCTGCGGCGGCTGGCGGTTGATCTTCGGATGGGCGCCCGCAGCGCCGATCGTATCGTGATCACCACGCAGCATGCCCTGAGCGCGGGGTATGCCCCTGCCGTTCTTGCGGCGCTTCAGGCAGCGAGGCCCGGGCTTTATCCCCGCTTGCGCTCAGCGAACCTTGACGCTTGCTTTTCGCAGTTGTTGGCGCGCGAGGCGGATGTGGCGATCGTCTATCGCCTGCCCGGCGAAGACCATCCAGTGCGCCGGGATTTCGTGGTGTCGCTTGACCTTGGCACAGACTGGATGATCCCGGTGACGGGCGCCGCGCACGTCGCCAGCGTGGAGCATGGGTTGCAACGCGGAACCTTGGCCTGCGTTGCCTATCCGCACGAGGTTTTCATGGGTCAGGTGATGGAGCGTGCCCTGTTGCCGCAGATGCCGGCCGGCGTTGTGGCGACTCCGCGTGCGGAAACCGCGCTCACGCTGGCCGCGCTTGAGATGGCGGCACAGGGCCTTGCGGTCGCGTGGGTGCCCCGTTCGCTGGCCAAAGCCGGGCTGGCCGACGGGCGGCTGGCGGACCTGTCAGAGGTGCTCCCGATCTGCGCGCTTCAGGTTTCGGCGGTGCGGCTTGCCGGTCCTGGTAGTGGTGTGTGCGGCGAGGTGTGGGACTTTCTTGCACACCTGTCGCCCGGCGACGGCCCCCTTGGGGCCCCGGCGATGTCAGGCGCAGTTGTGCCCGACATCCTGCGGTAAGTCGGTCAGAAGGCGCTACCGGCAGTGACGGGGTTTAGGTCAGCAGACGGGCAAGATGGTCGCTTGCGCATAGGGTCATGCCATGCCTTGGGCACGCCTCGGGCGGTCGAAGCCGCCCGATGCGATGTCAAACGGCGTTCAGCCTTCAGTTCGGCGTGAACGAAGATGGCCGGGTTTGTTCGTCGGCGCGCGGAAGAATTTCGATGCCCTTGCGCGCGGCCCAGGTGGAGCCCTGCCAGTAGAGCGGCACGATGGCCATGTCATCGTGCACGATCTGGGCGGCCTCGGCCATCAGCGACCTGCGGCCGTCTGCGTCCATGGTGGCCATTGCTTTCATGGTCACTTCGTCCAGCCTGGGGTTGCAATAGTTCCCCCAGTTGACCGGGCCCATGCCCTTGTCCTTGTCCTTGCAGGCGATCATCGCGCGGATACCGCCCGCCGCATCGGCGGTGTTGCCCCACGCCATCATGCTCATGGCGAATTCGCCGCCGTTGCCGCGGGTGTTCACCATCGTGAATGGCATGGCATCGACTTGCGTCTTTATGCCGACGCGGGTCAGCATCTGGGCCACGCCCTGCGCCACCTGTTCGTCGTTGATCAGGCGATTGTTCGGCGTCGCGAGTGTGATCTGGAACCCGTCGGGATAGCCCGCATCGGCCAGCAGCGCCTTGGCCTTGTTGGCGTCGAAGGCAGGATTGTCCAGCGCCTCGATGTGGCCTTCGCCCCCGTCGAACACGATGTTGTTGGTCGGCCACGCCAGACCCGACATCAGCCGGTCGCGGATGGCATCGCGGTTGATGGCATAGTTGATCGCCTGACGCACGCGCAAGTCCTTGAGCGGGTTCGATG
>JAUXPG010000241.1 GCA_030683915.1 Gemmobacter sp. | reverse complement strand
GGCAACAGGAACTTGCCTCGCGCAGTGCGATTGCGGCCAAGGCCGCCGAGGAGGCGCAGCGCGATGTCGAGGTCGCCGCCGCCGAACTGGCCGTGGCGCAAAGCGATGTGGCGGTGGTGCGCGCGCAAGCGGCCGATGCGCGGGCCGCCTTGCGCTATGAACAGGCGCTGCTGGCGCATCACACCCTTGTGGCCCCCTTCGATGCCGTGGTCGTGGCGCGCCATGCCGAACCGGGCACCGTGGTGCGGGCGGGCGATGCCATCTTCACCCTGATGGACCCGGCGACCGTCTGGGTGCAGACCTATGTGGACGAAGGGCGCGCCGGTGCGCTGGAACCGGGGCAGGCGGCAGAGATCCGTCTGCGGTCGCTGCCCCATGCGGTCTATCGCGGCACCGTCGCGCGCATCGGGCTGGAAAGCGACCGCGTGAACGAGGAACGCCGCGTCTGGGTCACCTGCGACGGATGCCCCGACCAGATGTATCTGGGCGAACAGGCCGAAGTGCGGATCACGGTGGCCACGCTGGAACGCCCGCTTCTGGTGCCCGAAATCGCCATCTCGGGCTTTGACGGCCATCAGGGCCGCGTCTGGGTGGTGCAGGATGGCGCGCTGGCACAGGCGGCGCTGGTCTTTGGCCACCGGACCGAGGATGCGCGCGTCGAGGTGGTGTCGGGCCTGCCCAGTGGCGCCCGCATCGTCTCCAGCCCGGTCCGGGGGGTGGCGACCGGGCGCCGGGCGCGCGCGACGGGGGACGCGCCATGAACCTTGCGCTGCGCGATGTGCGCCATAACCTGTTCCGCTTTGTGCTGACCTGTCTGGGGCTTGGCCTGCTGATGACGGTCGTTCTGGCCATGATGGGCATCTATAATGGGCTGGTGGCCGATGCGCTCAACATCGTGAAGGCCCCGCAAGCCGACATCTGGGTGGTCGAAGCCCAGACGCAGGGGCCCTTTGCCGAAGCTTCGGCCATCCCCGGTGCCACGCGCGACGCGGTGGCGCGCTTGCACGGCGTGGCGCAGGCGGGCAGCCTGACCTACCAGACCGTCGAGGCGCCGTTCCGCGACCGCACCTTGCGGCTTTATGTTATCGGCTATGAACGTGGCCGTCCCGGCGGGCCGCAGCAGATCGCGCAGGGGCGCGGGCTGGAGGCGGGCCATTTCGAACTGGTGGCCGACATCAAGACCGGGCTGGTGCCCGGCGATACGCTGGTGCTCGGGCGCAAGCGGTTCACGGTGGTCGGACTGGTGCGCGACACCATGAATTCCGGCGGTGACCCGGCGGTCTATATCACGCTGGCCGACGCGCAGGTGTTGCAGACCCAGCTTGCCCCGCCCGCCGCCCGTGTGCAGGCAGCGCGCGGCGCCACCGCCCCGGCAGGGCCGACAGTGGCGGCGGTGATCGCCCGGCTCGACCCGAATGTTGACCCGCAGACCGTGGCCCAGACCGTGCGCCAGTGGAAGCACCTGTCGGCCCTGACCCAGGCCGAACAAGAGGATATCCTTGTGCGGTCGGTGGTCGACAAGGCGCGCAAGCAGATCGGGCTGTTCCTTGGCATCCTTTTGACCGTGTCGGCGGTGGTGATCGCGCTGATCATCTACACCATGACGATGGAAAAGCTGAAGCAGATCGCCACGCTGAAGCTGATCGGCGCGCCGGACCGCACCATCGTCGGGCTGATCGTGCAGCAATCGCTGGCGCTCGGGGTGGCGGGCCTTGGCCTTGGGCTTGTGCTGATCCTGCTGGTCAAGGATGTGTTTCCCCGCCGCGTGCTGCTGGAGCCGGTCAATGTGGTGGCCCTGACCGGGATCATTCTGGTCGTCTGCGTTCTGGCTTCGGGGCTTGGCGTGCGCGCCGCCTTGCGGGTGGACCCGGCCACCGCGCTGGGAAGCTGAGCCATGGCCGATGACCGCCGCCGCGTGCTTGTAGAGGTTCAGGGCGTCGCCAAGCATTACGGCACCGGCGACGCGCGGGTCGATGCCCTTCGCAACGCCGATCTGAAGGTCCACGCAGGCGAGGTCGTGGCCCTGCTTGGCCCTTCGGGGTCGGGCAAGACCACGCTGCTCAACATCATCGGCTGCATCATCGACCCGTCAGAGGGCCGCGTCAGTCTGGATGGCGAACGGGTGTTCGATAACCGCTGGCTTCGTCACGATCTGCGGCGGCTGCGGCTCGACAAGATCGGCTTCATCTTTCAGGCGCACAACCTGCTGCCCTTCCTCAACGCGACCGACAACGTGGCGCTGGTGTTGCAACTGGCGGGCAAATCGCGCGAACAGGCGCAGGCCCGCGCCCATGAGTTGCTGGAGTATCTCGAGGTCGGCCACCGCGCCCGCGCCATGCCCGCGCTCCTGTCGGGCGGCGAGGCGCAGCGCGTGGCGATTGCGCGCGCGCTGGCCAACAGCCCGCGCATCATTCTGGCTGACGAACCCACCGCCGCGCTGGACAGCACGCGCGCGGGCATCGTGATTGACCTGCTGCGCAGGCTGGCCGCCGAACAGGACGCCTGCATCATCGCCGTCACCCATGACGACAAGATCCTCGATCGGTTTGACCGCCGCTTCTTCCTGCGTGATGGGCGGTTGGTGCCAAACAGCGCCGACGCCGGTTGACCGGGGGGCCGGGGCGTCAGGCCGGGGCGACCGGCGCCATCGTCAGCGGGGGCAGGGCGATGTCGGCAAGGGTGGATCGGTCAAGATCGGCCAGAAACGCGGCCTCGGCCGAGCGCAGCCGCGCCTTCAACCGGCACCGCCGGTCAATCGAACAGTTGCCACCTTCCCCCGCAAAGCAATCGACCAGCGGCTGATCGTCCTCGAGCAGGCGGATGATGCGGCCCAGCCCGATTTCGGCGGCCGGCCGTGCCAGAACGGCCCCCCCGCCCCCCCCCGCGCCGCGTCGTGATCAGACCGGCGCGGGACAGGTGCAGCATGATCTTGGCCAGATGGTTGCGGGACAGGCCCAGCTCTTGCGCCAGTTCGGCGGTCGAAAAGGCGCGGGTCGGGTCCCCCGCCATCCGCATCAGCATCCGCAGCCCGAAATCGGTGAACGAGGTAAGGCGCATGGCGGGTCTGCCTTTTGAATTGGTATTTACAATACCTATTAGCAGGTCTATCTCAGACTGCAAGATGGAGGCGAGGATGACTGCTGCCGCTGCCACACCCCCGATTCCTTCGGCCCGGCCCGACGTGACCGCCGCGCTGGTGGCGCAGACCGGGCTTGACGCCGACGTGCTGCGTCACCTCGTGCACCGCTTTTATGGCAAGGTGCGCGCCGATTCCGTGCTTGGCCCGATTTTTGCCGCCCGCATCACCGACTGGGCGCCGCATCTTGACCGGATGGTGGCGTTCTGGTCGTCGGTGGCGCTGATGACGGGGCAATATCATGGCCGTCCGGTGCCGGCGCACACACCGCTGCCGCTCACAGCCGCGCATTTTGACCGCTGGCTGGCGCTCTTTCGCGACACCGCGCACGATACCTGCACCCCGGCCGGCGCGGCGCATGTCATCGACCGTGCCGAACGCATCGCCCGGTCATTGCAGATGGCGGTCAGCAGCGCGCAGGCCGAACCCGGCGCGGTTCCAAGGCTGATATGATGGCGGGCGCAGGCATCAACGCGCCAGAGGCCCCGGCGTGGGATGCCGCTCAGGTCGCCCGCTGGCGGCGCGGGGAACGCCTGCGCCTGCGCGCCGCGCGCGATGCGCTGGGTGTCGCCGCGCGGCAGGCGTGGGGCAGGGCGCTGATGCAGCACCTTGGCGGTCTGCTGGCTGATCGCATCGCGGCGGGCGTCACCGTATCGGCCTATTGGCCGATCAACGGCGAGGCCGATCTGCGGCCCCTGCTGGCCGACCTGCACCATGCCGGCGTGCGGGTCGCGCTGCCGGTGGTCGAGGTCAAGGCGGCGCCGCTGGTCTTTCGCCGCTGGCACCCCGGCCTGCGGATGGAGCGCGGCGATTGGGGCATCCCGGTGCCGCCCGCCGGGGCCGAACGTCTGACCCCCGACCTTTCGCTGGTCCCCGTGGTCGGGTGGGATGGGGCGGGGTATCGGCTGGGCTATGGCGGGGGCTACTTTGACCGCACCTTGGCCGCCCTCGCCCCGCGCCCCTTCACCATTGGCGTCGGACTGGGGTCGGCCCGGATGGCCAGCATCCGTCCCCAACCCCATGACATACCGCTTGACCTCAACCTGACCGAGGTCGGTGTCACCGCAGAGCGCGAGGGACCATGACCAGTTCAGCCGAACAGATGCGCGCATGGCGCGGACCCGCCATCCTGACCTATGGCTTTCGCCCGTTCTTTTTCGGGGCGGCGGTCTGGGCCGCGCTTGCCATGGCGCTGTGGGTGCCGATGCTTTCGGGGCACCTGACGCTTCCGACCGCGTTCGACCCGGTGGCATGGCACGCGCACGAATTCCTGTTCGGATATGTCGGCGCGGTGGTCGCCGGGTTTTTGCTGACGGCGGTGCCGAACTGGACCAGGCGCTTGCCGATTGTCGGCTGGCCGCTGGGCGCGCTGTTTGGCCTGTGGCTGATCGGGCGCGGCGCGGTGGCGCTGTCGCTGCACCTGCCCCCGCTGGGCGTGGCCTTGGTCGACCTTGCGATGCCGGTCGTGCTGGCGCTGGTGATCGGGCGCGAGATCGTGGCAGGCCGGAACTGGCGCAACCTGATCGTGCTGGGCATGCTGGGCGTTCTGACAGCGGGCAACGCGGTGTTCCACTTGGAGGCCGGCTCGGGTGCCCCCGCAGCGCAAGGGGTGGGCCTGCGGATCGGGGTCGCAGCTGGGGTGATGATGATCGCGGTGATCGGCGGGCGCATCGTGCCGTCGTTCACGCGCAACTGGCTGGTCAAGCGCGGCGCGGGCCGGTTGCCCGTGCCGCCGATGCGCGGCTTTGACACGGGCGCGGTGCTGGCGCTGGCGGCGGCGCTTGGGCTGTGGGTGATCTGGCCCGACCATCCGGCGACGGGGGCTGCGCTGCTGGCCTGCGGCGTGCTGCACCTTGTCCGTCTTGCGCGATGGGCGGGCGAACGGACGGCGGCGGAACCCTTGGTCGCGGTGCTGCACGTCGGCTACGGTCTTGTCCCGCTCGGGGCGCTGGCGCTCGGCGCCGAGATCCTTGCGCCCGGCACCTTCGGAATGGCGGCGGCGCAGCATGTGTGGATGGCTGGCGCGACGGGCCTGATGACGCTGGCGGTGATGACCCGCGCCACGCTGGGCCACACCGGGCAACCGCTGGTCGCGGGCGCGGGCACGGTTGGCATTTATGCCGCGCTGGTGGTGTCGGTGCTGGCGCGGCTGGCGGTGGGGGTCTGGCCGCAGCAGGCGGCGGCGCTGCACGTGCTGGCTGGCATGGGCTGGATTGCGGCCTTCGGCGGCTTTGCGCTGGTCTATGGCCCGCTTCTGCTGCGCCTGCGCGCGGCAAAACGATGAGCGGCGCGATGGACTGGGTGGAATTTGCAGCGGCCTTTGCGGTGTTCTTCCTCACCCATTCCCTGCCGCTGCGGCCCGCGCTGCGCGCTCCGCTGCAGGCCGCCTTGGGGCGGCGCGGCTTTACGCTGGCCTATTCCGCCCTGTCTCTGGCGGCGTTGGCATGGCTGATCGCGGCGGCAGGCCGGGCGCCGCATGTGCCGCTGTGGGACTGGGCGCCGTGGCAGCCCCATGTGCCGCTGGTGATCATGCTGCCGGTCTGCGTGATCGTGGCGCTGGCCATCGGGCGGCCCAACCCGCTGTCCTTTGGCGGCGCGCGCAACGCGGCGTTTGACCCGGCCCGCCCCGGCATCGTCGGCCTCCACCGCCACCCGCTCCTGCTGGCCTTGGCGCTGTGGGCGGGCGTGCATGTCGTGGCCAACGGCGATCTGGCGCATGTGCTGCTGTTTGGCACCTTCGGAGGGTTCGCGCTGCTGGGCATGCGCCTGATCGACCGGCGGAAACAGCGCGAAATGGGCGCGCGCTGGCAGGCCCTGCGCGCCGCCATCGACACAGCGCCGCGCTGGCCGCTTGCGCCCTTCGGCACCACAGCGGTGCGGCTGGCGCTGGGCGCGCTGCTATATGGCGCGCTGATCTGGGCGCACCCGCACCTCTTCGGCGCAAGCCCGCTGCCATGATGCCCGCCCGCCGCCCCGGATCAGGTCGTGAAATCGTCGATCAGCGGGTTCGGCTTGGCAAACCGTTCCAGATCCGTTTGCGACCCGATGGTGATGCGCGTGCCGTCCACCACGACACCGTAGGGGTCAAGCCCCTTGAAGGCGCGGCTCAGGTTCTCCGGCGTCATCCCCAGCACCGAGGCCAGCCGCCGCTTTTCAAACTCCAGCCCGAACGTCGGCCCGCCCCCCGCGCGCTTTTGCTGGCGCAGGATATAGTTCGCCAACCGCTCCAGCGAGGTCCGCAGCTTGAGGTCCTTTTGCGTCTTGATGACCGCGCGATACCGCTGCGCCAGTTCCGTCACGATGGCGCGGGCGAAATTCGCGTCGATGTCAAAGACGGCGCGCACATCCTGACTGGGAATCAGCACGATCCGGCTTTTCTCCAGCGTGCGGGCCGACATGAGATAGGGCGCTTCCCGGATCGTCGCCGCCAGAATGAAGGTCGAAATCGGGCGCACCGTGGCCATGCTGGTGTCGCGGCCATTCCATTGCGCGAACAGGTCCACCGACCCAGACAGCACGATATGCAGGAAATCGCTCGGCTCGCCTTCGGCAATGAGGTCGATATGGGCCGGAAAGTTCTGCACATAGGCGCCGCGCATCAGGGTCTGGAAGTGGTCTTCCGCCATGGCGGCGAACAGGTCGAGCTTGCGGATCTCGGGGTAGGCTGACTGCGGCATTCCAAACGCGCCTCCTTGCCGCGACGCGTGATGATCGACCTTTTGATTGATAATTGTCAAGGCGATAAATTGCTGATGTTCTGACGGGCTTGACGCGCCGCGCCCGCCCGCCCGACAAATTTCTGCAAGTCATTTATTTCATTAGCATTTTAATCTAGATCAAATAACTCGGGGCGCTCCGGCCCCACGGGTGGCACCTGATCCCCGCTTGGGGGTGCACACGCCATTCTTGCCGGAGGG
The DNA here is from genome assembly GCA_030683915.1 of Gemmobacter sp. GTDB lineage: Bacteria > Pseudomonadota > Alphaproteobacteria > Rhodobacterales > Rhodobacteraceae > Wagnerdoeblera. Next base: position 3,787 of record JAUXPG010000241.1, on the reverse strand, counting down.
CTTCCGCCATGCAGACCGTCGCCACAGTCTCACGCGCCGAACAGACGCGCGCGTTGAGCCTGAGCACCATAGCCTTCACCGCCTGTTTCGCGGTCTGGACGATCTTTTCCATCATCGGCGTCGCGATTAAGGCCGAACTCGGCCTGAACGACACCCAGTTCGGGCTGCTGGTTGCAACCCCCATCCTGACAGGGTCGATCTCGCGGCTGTTTCTGGGCGTCTGGACCGAAAAATTCGGCGGGCGTCTGGTGTTTTCCGCGCAGATGATCCTGACGGCGCTGGCCACCTGGGCGCTGACGCTGGCCGACAGCTACGCCATGTATCTGCTCGCGGCGCTTGGCATCGGGCTGGCGGGCGGGTCGTTCATCATCGGCGTGGCCTATGTCAGCCGCTGGTATGACGCCGGGCATCAGGGCACCGCGCTGGGCATCTTTGGCGCCGGGAACGTGGGCGCCGCCGTCACCAAATTCGTCGCCCCCTTCGTCATGGTCGCCTTCGGCTGGCACGGCGTCGCCTATGTCTGGGCGGCGGGGCTGGCGGTGATCGGCGTGCTGTTCTTCGTGTTCGCCAAGGATGACCCCGAACTGGTCAGCCGGCGCAAGACCGGGGCCAAGGCGCCTTCGCTGGCGCAGCAATTCGCGCCGCTCAAGAACCTGCAGGTCTGGCGTTTCGCACTTTACTACTTCTTCGTCTTTGGCGCCTTCGTCGCGCTGGCGCTGTGGCTGCCGCACTACCTGATCGACGTTTACGGCGTCGATGTGCGGACAGCGGGCATGGCGGCGGCGAGCTTCAGCCTGTCGGCCTCGCTGTTCCGGGCCTATGGCGGGCACCTGTCGGACAAGTTCGGCGCGCGTTCGGTCATGTACTGGACCTTCGGCTTCAGCATGGTCTTTCTGTTCATGCTGTCCTACCCGCCGACCGATTACATCATTCAGGGCAAGGACGGCCCGATCGCGTTTTCGACCAGCATGGGCCTGTGGCCCTTTGTGGCGACGCTGTTCGCGCTGGGCTTTTTCATGAGCCTGGGCAAGGCGGCGGTGTTCAAGCACATCCCGGTCTATTACCCGCGCAACGTGGGCGCGGTCGGCGGGCTGGTCGGCATGATCGGCGGGCTGGGCGGGTTTGTGCTGCCCATCGCCTTTGGCGCGCTTCTGGACCTGACGGGCATCTACACCTCGTGCTTTGCGCTGCTGTTCGGACTGGTGGCCATTGCCCTGGCGTGGATGCACCTGTCGGTGCGTGCGATGGAACGCGCCGCCCATGGCGAGGCGCTGGACCGTCTGCCGCAACTGCCTGAAATGCAGACCATCCACCACCCCGACCGCACCGTGATGCCCCGTGTGCTTGCAGACTGGCACCCCGAGGACGCGGCCTTCTGGGCCGACAAGGGCCGGGCCGTCGCACGCCGCAACCTGTGGATTTCCATTCCCGCGCTGCTGCTGGCCTTTTCGGTCTGGATGGTGTGGTCGATGGTGGTGGCGCGGCTTCCGGCCATCGGGTTCGGCTTCACGCCCGAACAACTGTTCTGGCTCGCGGCGCTGCCCGCGCTGTCGGGCGCCACGCTGCGCATCTTCTACGGCTTCATGGTGCCGATCTTTGGTGGCAGGCTCTGGACCACGATTTCCACCGCGTCGTTGCTGCTGCCTGCCATCGGCATCGGGTATGCCGTGCAGAACCCCGAAACCCCCTATGTCATCTTTCTGGCGCTGGCGCTGCTGTGCGGCCTTGGCGGGGCCAACTTCGCCTCGTCGATGGCCAACATCGGCTACTTCTTTCCGAAGGCCGAAAAGGGCAACGCGCTGGCCTTGAACGCCGGTCTGGGCAACCTTGGCGTCAGCGTGATGCAGTTCCTCGTGCCGCTGGTCATCACCGTGGGCGTGTTCGGCGCCCTTGGCGGCGCGCCGCAGGAGCTGTCCGACGGCGGCCAGATGTGGATGCAGAACGCGGGCTTTGTCTGGGTGCCGTTCATCCTGGCGGCCACCATCGCGGCGTGGCTTGGCATGAACGACATCGCCGATGCCAAGGCCAGCTTTGCCCAGCAATCGGTCATCTTCGGGCGCACCCATAACTGGCTGATGTGTGTGCTCTACATCGGCACTTTCGGCAGCTTCATCGGCTATTCCGCCGGCTTCCCGCTGCTCAGCCGCATCGCCTTTCCCGAGGTGAACGCGCTGCAATACGTCTTTCTCGGCCCGCTGGTCGGTGCGCTCAGCCGCGCGGGCACGGGCTGGGTGTCGGACCGCTTTGGCGGCGGGCGGGTGACGTTCTGGGTGTTCGTCGGCATGATCGCCTCGGTGCTGGGCGTGATCGTGTCGCTGCAAGCGGGCAGCTTTGCCGGGTTCTTCGCGGGCTTCATGGCGCTGTTCTTCTTTACCGGCGTCGGCAATGCCTCGACCTTCCAGATGATCCCCGTGATCATGGGCAAAGAGGTGCCGCGCCTGATGCCCCGCCTGACCGGGGTGGACCGCGCCCGCCAGATCGCGATGGAATCCGGCGGAATCGTCGCCTTCACCAGTGCCATCGGGGCCTACGGCGGCTTCTTCATCCCCAAGGCCTATGGATCGTCCATCGCCATGACCGGCTCACCCGTCGGCGCGCTGTGGCTGTTCCTTGGCTTCTACGTGCTGTGCCTTGCCATCACCTGGGCCGTCTACACGCGCCCCGGCGGGCTTCTCCATGACACCGAGCGCCGCCGTGCCCCCGTGGGCGCCGCAGCCCAACCCGCAGAATAACGAAAGGAAGGCCAGATGAGCCATCTGCTTGACAGACTGAACTTTTTCCAGAGCAAAGAGCTGGAGCAATTCTCGGACGGCTGGGGCCAGACCACCAGCGAGAACCGCGACTGGGAAGACAGCTATCGCAATCGCTGGCGGCACGACAAGGTCGTGCGCTCCACCCACGGGGTGAACTGCACCGGGTCCTGTTCGTGGAAGATCTACGTCAAATCCGGCATCGTGACGTGGGAAACGCAACAGACCGACTATCCGCGCACCCGCGCGGGCCTGCCCAACCACGAACCGCGCGGCTGCGCGCGGGGCGCGTCCTACAGCTGGTATCTGTATTCGGCCAACCGCGTGAAGAACCCGCTGATCCGGGGCGCCCTGATGCGGGCCTGGCGCCAGATGCGCCGCACGATGACGCCGGTGGCGGCGTGGGCGGCCATCCAGACCGACCCCGCCTTGCGCGCCAGCTACACCACGACGCGCGGCAAGGGCGGTTTCGTGCGCGCCTCCTGGGACGAGGCGACCGAGATCATCGCCGCCGCCAACGCCTATACCGCCAAGACCTGGGGCCCCGACCGGGTGTTCGGTTTCTCGCCCATCCCGGCGATGTCGATGGTCAGCTATGCGGCGGGCTCGCGCTACCTGTCGCTTCTCGGCGGCACCTGCATGTCGTTCTACGATTGGTATTGCGACCTGCCGCCCGCCTCGCCGCAGACCTGGGGCGAACAGACCGACGTGCCGGAATCGGCCGACTGGTATAACGCGGGCTTCCTGATGCTCTGGGGCTCGAACGTGCCGCAGACCCGCACGCCCGACGCGCATTTCTATACCGAGGTCCGCTATCGCGGAACCAAATCCGCCGTGGTCAGCCCGGATTACTCCGAAGCCGCCAAGTTCGGTGACATCTGGCTGAACCCGCAAGCGGGCACCGATGCCGCGCTGGCGATGGCCATGGGCCATGTGATCCTGCGCGAATACCACCTTGACCGGCAGGCCAAGTATTTCGAGGACTACGCCCGCACATACACCGACATGCCGATGCTGGTGCGGCTGGAAGACCGCGA